>JBDRGJ010000028.1:0-25926 GCA_043817835.1 bacterium | reverse complement strand
TGATTACTGATTACTGTTTATTGCTGTCCCGGCCCGGAGGGCCATACTGAACATGGAAAACGAATACACCCATCTTGAACAGTTGGTAAACGACGTCACCAGCCTGGATACGGCCAGGATGACCCTGCGCTGGGCCCTTGAACGTCTCCAGACCCTGGAAAAAACCAATGCCGACATCTCGCGGGAACTGAAATCTTCCCGGGATACCGGCGAAAAGCTCGACAGGGAGATGAAAGCGCTGCGGGATTCGACGGAGGGACGGAGCAGGACACTGGAGGAACAGGAGAACTTTCACAGGAAGATGGAAGCGACCATGGAGCTTCTCTCTTCCGGCAAGCTGGACGTGGCCCAGCTGCTCCGGCAGGAGGCCATGCTGGAGAGGCGCAGGGCCGAGATGTCGGAGGAGTATCAGAAACGCTTTGAAGAACTGGATCGCACCCAGCAGGAAACCGTCCGGAGGTGGAACCAGCGGCTGCTGGACGTAGAAGGACAGTACGCCCAGCGCCTGCGCGAAGCGCAGACGCGCTATGACGAGCTCCGGAACAAGCTGGGAAAAGAGCACCAGGAGCGCATGGAAACCCTGGAAAACGGATTTACCTCCAGGGAAAAGGAACTCCTGGAGAGGGTCGGCGTGCTGGAGGAAAGCCTGAAATTGACCGAAAAAGGCGTGGAGGAAAGACGCGCCGCGCTGGAGCGGGAATTTACCTCCAAAAAAACGGAATCGGACAACAATTACCAGAAGCTGAAGTCCATGCTCGGCCTGAATTTAGACTCCAGGCTGCGCGGGCTTGAGGATGAGCATTCCAAAAGGATGAAATCACTTGAGCAGACCTGGGAGGCGGAACGCTCCCGCCTTCTTGATGAACAGCATATCCGCGAAAACCAGTTCAGGACGGCCCAGGAAAAGATAAAGGAACTGGAAAACTTGCTGGCAATGCAGCAGGCCCGCCACCACGCGGAACTGGTGGAACGGATGAAGGAGAGGGAAACGGCCTTCAGGGAAAAGACGACGCAGCTGGAGGAGGAACGCGCCGTCCAGGAAGAACACGTGCGCAGGCTCTCCCGGCAGCTTTCCGAAAAGGAACAGGAGCTGGACTCCGCGCGGGAAAAACTCGGCGATGACCTGCGCGCCAGAAGGGCGGAACTGGAACAGGAAGTCCACAAAAAGGTCGCATTCCTTGAGGCCGAATATTCCGCGAAAAACCGGGAGCTTTCCGATGAATTCTCAGCCGGAACAGAAACGCTCAAAAAAGACCTCGGGCAAAGATTCGGCCTCCGGGAAAAAGCCTGGGAATCGGAAAAGACGCGTCTGGAAGCCGGAATGGTTTCGGTCGCAAAAGAATTCGAAGCGGCGCAGAAAGAGCTTGAGGCCGCACAGGCCGGGAGCCGCGAACTGGAAGCGGAACTGCTGCGGCGCGACGAGCTGCACGGACGCGAACTCCTGGAAACAAAGCGCACATGCGACGCGGAACTGTCCTCAAGGATACGGGACGAGGTTGTTTCCGCCGTTGCCCCGGTCTCATCCGAGCTGAATGAAGCGCGCGGCAGGATAGAAGACCTCAAGATCGTGCTTCGGGATAAAGAGGCCGCTCTTGAGCGGTCGCATGAAAAAATGGCGAAGACCGAGGCCGCCTGGGCCGAGAGCTACAGGAAGCTTGAATATGAAACCGTCAGCCGCAGGACGGCCGAGCTGGAGGAGGAATACCGCTTAAGGAAAATCTCCCTGGAAAAGGAAACGCTGGAGCGCCAGTCCCGCGCCGAAGCCGATCTGACCCGCCTCCGGAGCGACCTTTATGACGCCCTCAAGACGGAAATGGAAGGCCTGCAGACAGAGAAAGCCAGGCTGGAGTCCTGTCTCAAAACAAAAGAAACCGAGCTGGCAGAAGGCCAGGCCGCTCTGGCTTCCAAAGAGGCCGCTCTGCTTGCCGAAGTCAAGGCCGAAAAAGAAACCCGGTTCGCCTCAGCCGATGCGGAACAAAAAGCCTGGAGAGGAAAATATGAAAAGCTTGTCCGGGAACTTGAAAACGAGCGCCTGGCAGTGCAGACTCACGCGGAAGAAAAAGAGCTGAAACTCAACGAAGAGATGTCCTCCAGGCTGCTGGAAAAAGAATCCCGCCTGGAAACCGAATATTCCGTGCTTTGCACCAGGGCTGAAGCGGAACAGAAGTCCCTGAAGGAAAAATGCGAAAGGCTTACCGGGGAGCTCGAAAACGAACGCCGGGCAGTGCAGGCTCACGCGGAAGAAAAAGAGCTGAAACTCAATGACGAGATGTCATCCAGGCTTCTGGAAAAAGAATCCCGCCTGGAAGCCGAATATTCCATACTTTGCAGCAGGGCGGAAGCTGAACAGAAGGCCCTGAAGGAAAAATGCGAAAGGCTCGCCGTGGAGCTCGAAAATGAACGCCGGGCGGTCCAGGCTCACGCGGAAGAAAAAGAGCTGAAACTCAACGAAGAGATGTCCTCCAGGCTGCTGGAAAAAGAATCCCGCCTCGAAGCCGAATATTCCGTGCTTTACACCAGGGCGGAAGCTGAACAGAAGGCCTTGAAAGAAAAATGCGAAAGACTTACCGGGGAGCTCGAAAACGAACGCCGGGCCGTGCAGGCTCACGCGGAAGAAAAAGAGCTGAAACTCAACGAAGAGATGTCCGCCAGGCTGCTGGAAAAAGAATCCCGCCTCGAAGCCGAATATTCCCAGCTTTGCTCCAGAACCGAAGCAGAGCATAAGAAAGTCATTGAAACATTAACGCGCAGCCACGAGGCGAGCAGAGAAACCCTGGATTTCGAATACACGCACAAACAGAACGCCCTGACTGAGGAGAAAATACACCTTGAAGGCCTTTACGGGCAGAAAGAACAGGAGCTTGCAGCCAGGACAAAACACCTTGACTCCCGGGAGAGCGGCCTTGCGGTCAGGGAGGAAGAACTGCGGGCCAGATATGAACAGATGTTCCAGGACCGCGTTTTCGAGCACGAAGGAGCCCTGAAGATTCTGCGTGAAGGCTTTGAAAAGGAGCGGGCCCAGTTCCGCTCGGAGATAGCGGCGCGGGAGGAGTCTGTCGGGAATATCGGAGTCGAGATAGACAGGCTCAAGACAGAGGCCGCCTGTGCCAAAGCCGGGTTTGAAGAGGAGACGGAAAAACTTGCCTCCGCGCTGAGAGCCGGGGCTGAAAATGAGAAAGAGACCCTTATAAAGGAGATACAGCGCCGGGACAGCGCCATGATCTCTCTGAAAGACGAAATGGCGGCCCTTGAAAACCATTGGTCGGAAAAGCTGCGCGTTCTGGAGCAGGATACCCTGACCCGAAAGACGGCGGAACTTGAAGCCGCATATGAATCCCATCGCGCGGAACTTGAATCCAGGCTTAAGGCCAGGCATGAGCAGCTTGACGCGGAGCTCAAGCGGTCGCGGGCCGAAATGCTTCAAAGCCTTGAGACGCAGCAGCAGTCGATGGCCGAGGAAAGACGCGAATTCGAGATTGCGCTCAACAACAAGGACGAAGAGAGCTCCAGACACATGCGCGCACTTGAAAAGCTGGAGGCCGAACTTTCCATAAAATACGAAAAGATGTTTCGTGAGCGCGTCGCGGAGTACGAGGCCGATTTGCAGGCCCGGAGCGACGGGTTTGATAAGGAAAGGAAGCAGCTTTGGGCCGCGGTGGGCGCCAGGGAAGAGAGTCTGCGCGCGCTCAGCTCGGAACTGGACGATGTCAGGCACAGGCTTCTTACGCAGTCTTCCGAATTGAAAAACGAATGGGAACAGCGGCAGGCCGAGACAGAGCTGAATCACAAATCTGAAATAGAAGATTTACTGTCCGAACTCAGAAAAAAGGATGCGGAGGCGGAAGCCGCCAAAGAAAAGATAGCAGGCATGGAGCTTGAGTGGCCCGGCAAGCTGCGCGCGTTCGAGCATGACACGCTTGCAAAAAAATCGGCGGAAATTGAAAAGGAATATCTGGAACATAAAGAGTCCCTTATAAAGGAGCTCCGGAACGGCGAGAAGACCATAACCGGCCTCAAAAACGAGATGGCTGCCCGGGAAAACCAGTGGTCGGAGAAGCTGCGCGCGCTCGAGCATGACACGCTTGCGAAAAAATCGGCGGAAATTGAAAAGGAATACCGGGAGCGCAAGGCCCATCTGGAAAACGAGCTTCAGTCCGTCCGGGCCCGGGCCCAGGACGAAGTCCAGGCCCACAAGGCCGCGCTTAACGAGGATTTCAGGGCCCGGCAGCAGGCGCTTGACGAGGAGAAAGCGCGGATTGAGGAGCTTTACAGGCAGAAAGAGCAGGAACTTCGCAGGATGGATATCGTCAAGACAAGAAATGAAAAAGAGGCCTGCGCGGCGGTGATGGAATCGGCCGAAAGAGAACTGGCGGAAAAGCATGAAAATCGCCGCCAGGAACTTGAGCGCAATAACGCCGCGGCTCAGGCCCGGGCAGAGGAGGAGGCGCAAAAGCTGAAGGATGAGCTTAAAAACTCCCGCGCCAGGACCGAAGCCGCGTCCGCAAGAGCCTCTGAGATGGGACATAAGCTGCTGGAGGAGCAGAAAACGCACGCCGCCGAACTGCTGGCCGCGAAAACGGAGCTGGAAGCCTCCCGCCAGAGCGAACGCGAGGCGGATACCGCCCGCCGGGAAGAGGCCGTCTCCCGCCTGCAGGCCCGGATATTCGAACTGGAATCCCTGCTTGCAGCCAAGACCACGGACGACAATATGGCCGCGGCTGAAAACCTGGCGCGGTGGGAAGCCGCCTATGCGGAGGGGTCAAAAGCCCTGGAGGACCGCAGGCTGCAGCTCGAAAGGGAATGGCTGGAGCGGACGGAGCGCTCGGAAGCGGAATACCGGAAGCTCAAGACCGAACTTGCCGAAAAAGCACGGGCCCGGTCCCGTACAGGAGATGACGAAATCGGCGCAAGAGTCAGGGCCGCGGAGCAGGCCTGGGAGTCGGAAAAAACAAGGTTTACGGAGGAGTTGGCCCGCAGGGACAAACAGCTTGAAGAAGCCCGCTCCAGGATAGTGGAACTGGGCGCCATGATGGCCGAAACAACGCAGGAGTCGTCCAGAATGCTTGCCGGCAGGATGGCCGGGCAGGAGACCGCATACAGAAAATCCATGGAGGAGTTCCAGGCCCGCCAGCGCGAACTGGAGCAGACATACAAATCCAGGTTCGACCGCGCCGACGAGCTTATGGCCAGGCGCAGGGCCGAGCTGGAGGAGAAGGAGAAAGCCGTGGATAAGGAAAAAGCGGAGCTTCTGGACGGATTCGAGCGCAGAAGGCTTGAACTGGTCAACCTGGAAGCAGCCCTCAACGCAAGAGCCAAGGCAACGGAGCAGTCCCGGGAATCGGAAAAGGCAAGGCTCTTCGAAGAGCTGGACCGCAGGGACAAGCAGCTTGAGGATGCCCGCTCGCGGATAATGGAGCTGGGTGAAAGAATGACCGGGACAACGCAGGATTCGTCCAGGCTGCTTGCCGACAGGATGGCCGAACAGGCGGCAGCCTACAAGAAATCCATGGAGGATTTCCAAGCCCGCCAGCGCGAACTGGAAGAACGGCAGATGAAAAGAATAAGCGAACTGGAGCAGGAGTACCGGCTGAAGCTCAATCAGGCGGATGAGCATCTGGCCGGACGCAGGGCCGCACTGGAGGAAAAGGAAAATGCCGTTGGAAAGGAAAAAGCGGGGCTTCTGGGGGGACTTGAGCGCAGGCGGCAGGAGCTGGACAACCTGGAAACGTCGCTTAACGCCAGGCTCGTCCAGATGGAAGAAGCCACGCGGGCCAGGGAGGAGCAGTGGCTCGGCAAGGAGGAAGAGCTGCGCAGGCGGGAGCAGGAATGGATATCAGCCCGGCGCGCGGCCCAGACGGTTCACGAAGAAAAGCAGGCGCGCATAGAGAAGCTCCGGGACGAACTCAACAGGACAATACTGGAATATAAGAATAAAGCTAAACCCCGGTAATATGCCGCCAGCACTTTCAAAGCGGCATAGCCTGAAAGTGCGATAGAATCGAGCGGCCTGAAACGGGGCGTCCAGAGGACAGGCGAACAGGAGATTAGGCTAACAACAAGGATACGGGATAAAGCATGTTGTTCTACCCTGAACCCCGGCCTTTGGCCGCACCCGGAACAGGGCCTCCGGCTTGCAGAGGGTGTATACCCTCTACCCAATCCCTATAAAAGGGATATAATATACGCTTATGAAAGATACCGCTCCCGAGGCGAAAACGCACCAGTCAGCCCGCGTCAACGAGCTGTGGGAACGGCTCACCGCGCTGTGCGAACAGCTCTGGAAAGATGACAACCCGGCGGCCGTCCCGCTGCAGGTCATCATAGAAGAATTCCGAGGGGAGCTGTCATCGCTGGGCCGGCTGATGCCGGAGGGGGACAAGCTGTTCAAAGAGCAGGTACATCTTGTTTCGGAGAAGCTGAAAAAGGAATATGAAAAAAAATCCGCCGGCCTGGAAGAGACCATCGGCGATTACGCCGGGCGCGAGGCAAAGATGGTGGAAGAGCTTCGCGCCAAAAAGAGCAGGGCGGAAGAGCTGCTGAAAGCCCTGGACGACAGGGAAGCCGACATGGAAAACCTGCGGGAAAAGCTGCTCAGGACGGAGACCGAGTTCAACTCAAGGCACGCGGAATCGATCCGGGAGATGTACGAAGACCTGAACCGCAAGGAGAAGGAAATGTCGTCTTTCTGGGAAACCATGCGCAAGTCCATGGAGGAAAAGACCCGGGCCGCGGAAAAACAGCACCGGGACCGTCTTGCCCATGTGGAGACAAGAGAAAAAACCATGACGGCCGAATTCGCCGCGAAAAAAACCGAGCTTTTACGGACGTTTGAAAAGATACGCAAAGGCCTGGAGGACAGGGCCGCTCTCCTGTCAGACAAGGAGCGGTCCATGCAGGACAGGGAAAAGGAGCTTGACCAGTGGGAAAGACGCCTCAAGAAAGGCATCAATACAACCAGGGACACGTAAGGGGAACAGGCTGTAGAAGGTCCCCGGTTCAAGGTTCACAGTTCATGGTTTTCCGGAACCTCTGGACCTTGAACCTGAGCAGTTGCCGGTAATCAATAACATGTCCGATATTGACGAACTGAAAGATATCCTGAACGACCTCAGGGACGATTTAAAAAAAGACGGTGTTCCGGTATCCCACGAAAAAAGCGGCCCGCTGGCGGATTCGTCCGGATTATATCCGCCCGCCGCCTCCGAGCCCGCGCGAAGGGGTCCTGCCGGGACTTCTTCCCCTTACGACTCCCGCATGCCTGCGCGCAGCGGCAATCACGGGGATGCCGCCGCCCCGACAGAAAGGCCGCCGCATCCTTCACAGAGAAAGACCGGCGGCAGATGGGACGAGCAGAAGGAAATAATACTGCTGGCCTCGCTGGTCTCATTGATAACGGTAATCATCGGCGCTCTTATCTCCATGCATTTTCTTCTTTTCCTGGGCGGGGCCGGGCTGGCCGCATCGCTCGGGCTCATCGCATGGACCGTTCTCTCATCGCCGGTCTCTTCCGGCGCGACTGCGGATGCGCTGGACCGGAAACTGCAGGATTTCTCCTGGCGGGTAAGCCAGCTTGAGCAGAAAACAGCATCTTTGGGACAGGGAACCGGCCGGAAGGAATTTTCGTCCGAACGCGCCGATGAGCTCGAAGAAAAAATAGAGGAACTCAGGGTTATAATAAAATCTCTTGCCGGCCGCAATTAAGCCGCCGGCTTCCAGGTCGCCCGGTCTTCAGCAGCACAACTAATGCGGGGTAAAACCATGATCAAGATCCTTCTCTGTTTTCTAATAACTTTCAATCCGGTTCTTGCCGCCGCCCTGGAGATGCCATTCATTCCGGCCGGGGTCGCGGAAGCCATGTCCGCCATTTACGCGCCCAAGGAATACCGCGTGGCAGTCGGGGACATCATAAGCATAAACGTCTTTCCTGCGCAGGAATTTTCAAGGGAGATAACGGTGCAGCCGGACGGAACGATAGAAATGCCGCTGGTCGGCTCCATGGCAGTTAAAGATCTTACCACCTCGGAGATTCAGGAAAAACTTACGCAGCGGCTGTCCAAATTCATATCCAATCCGCAGATTACCGTGAATGTGCGCAGGTTCGCCTTAAGACAGGTCTTCCTCATCGGCGATGTGCGCGCTCCTGGCGGATATGATTACAGGGACGGTATGAAACTTCTGGACCTTGTGGCCAAAGCCGGAGGCCTGGATGCCAACGCAAGGACCTCGCGGGTAAAGGTGTTTCGACAGAAAGGCCAGGGGCAGGATGAGAACAGCAGTTTTACCGTAAATTTCAAGGCTGTGCTGGACGGGGATATGGACCGGGACATCACGCTGAGCGCCGGAGACATAATTTTTGTGCCGCGTAAGCCCTTCTCTGTCACCGCCAAGTGGCTTGCAGACAATTTCGTGCCATGGGCCATACTCGGCACCTTTGCCATAACCGTGGGCATCGTTTCAAGGAAATAGGCAGCTGTTCAGGTTGTTTAGACTGTAAGCTGGTATGCTTGTAAGCGGGTAAGCCGGTATGCTTTTCAGCGCCCACAAGCTTACCCGCCTACTGGCCAAATAGCCTGACTGTCTACAGCCTAAAAGCCTGAGCAGTAAACTAGTCTTTTACAATGACTCCCGAACTTACCCTTCATGACTACTGGCGGGTGATAAAACGGCGCAGGTGGGCCGTACTGCTGGCTTTCTCCGGGACCCTTTTCTCCACCGCTTTCTATACCCGCCTCCAACCCACCGTATACAGAAGCCAGGCCATGGTGCGAATCCAGCCGCCCCCCTCTTATTCCAAGATTCCCGGGGCGGATGTAACCACCTGGGACCCCTGGGGTATGGTGGCAACTGAAATACGCATAATCCAGTCGGTGGACATCGCCGAAAAAGCCGCCCGGCATCTTGGATGGATAACCGAAGCCTCCTCGCCGGAAGATATACACAAAGCCTCCGCAAGGACCGCCGCATCCTACAAGCCCGCGCGGGAAGAAGGCTCAAACCTGATAACCATTTCCGCTTCAGCTGAAAACCCGCTGCTGGCAGCAGACATTGTAAATGCCGTGGTCGAGGCCTATATGGCCCATGACCTTGAAGAAAGAAGCCGGCAGGCAAAAAAAACGCTGGAAGACGTGGCCGCGCGCAAGAACGAGGTGGAAGAGTCCCTGCGTTCCATAGAAAGGGCGCGGCAGAACTTCCTCGAGCAGAACCCCGGGACAGGGCTGGGGAGCGCTCTTTCCAGCCAATTGATAGACCTGGAGACAAAGAGAAAAAATCTGCTGGAAAAATACACCCAGAACCACCCCAATGTCATTGAAATGGACCAGCGGATACAGACCATACAGTCCAAATTGGGGGAACTGCCTGCCCAGGAAACCGAGCTTGTGCGGCTTACTCGGGAATTGCGCATTAATGAAAGTCTTTACACGACGCTTAACCGTCAGTATGAGGAAGCAAAGATAGTCCTGGCTTCGGTGGTGTCCTTCGTAAGCGTGGTAAGCAGGGCGGTCCCCCCGGAAGCTCCGGTTTCCCCGGTGAAATGGCTGAATTTCACCATGGGAAGCATCCTGGGGCTTTTCCTCGGCATAGCTCTGGCTTTTTTTCTGGAGAATCTGGACGTCTCCATAAGCACCATAGAGGAAATAGAGCGCCTGACCGAACTCCCCGTGCTGGGCGTAATCCCCCATATGCACAGCCCGAAGTATATGGAAAACTGGCTGATGGACATATTCAAAAAGCCGCGCTACAACATGGACTCCTTCAGGCAGGTCCTTGTTTTCACCCACAGTTCCAAATCCCCTGTAATAGAATCCTATCACAGCCTGCGCTCCAACATCGCTTCCCATCTGGGGTCGAAGGAGAGTTCGGTCCTTGTTTTCAGCTCAGCCGGTTCAGCCGAAGGGAAAACCCTGACAGCCGTCAATTTCGCCATATCGGCGGCGCACGCCGGCCTGCGGGTCCTGCTGGTGGATGCCGATATGCGCCGCCCGTCCCTGCATGACATATTCGGGCTGCGGCGCCAGCCGGGATTCAGCGACATACTTTCCGGTGCGGCTAAGTGGGAAGACACACTGACCAGCAGTTCGGATTTCATCATGGGAGAATTCAACCCGGACCATCTTATCCGCTTCCCCGGCATCGACAACATGAAGATAATACCCGCGGGGATGCCGGTCCCGAATGTGGTCAATACCCTGGACTCGGGGCTCTGGAAGGACCTGGAGAGGGCGTGGCGGGAAAGCTTCGATCTGGTGATACTGGACTGTACGCCTGTCCTGCTGTTTGTGGACTCGGTGATAGTTTCGCGGCACGCGGACGGGGTCGTTCTGGTCTACAAGGCGGGCAAAATGGCGCGTGGGGCCCTGCGCAGGGCCAAGGAACAGGTTGTCGCCGGCAGGGCAAACATGATAGGCATAGTGCTCAACGGAATGAAGACTTCGGAAATCGGCCCCTACTACGGCTATTACTACGATTATGGACAGTACTCTCAGCCTGATGAGCTGAAAAAGCCAAACGGCTGATCAGCTGTTGTCTCTTTGATTTTCTCTCCATGCCGCGCCTTCTTTTATTTATCGCCGCTGCCTTTCTTTCCATTTTAATGGGCAGAGTCGCTGTTTCTGCTCCGTCCGCGGGGACGCTCTTGGTGTTTCTGGGTGGAACGGCAGCCCTGCTCACCTTTTTTTCGCCTAAAACAGGCCTCGGGATACTTGTGTTTTCGATGCTGTTGTCCCCTGAAATCGGCCTGGGCCGCACTGGATACCGGGACGTCGTCATCCGCTACGACGACATCCTGGTGCTTGTGGTCTTTTTCTCATGGCTCGCGAGAAGCGCCATAAAAAAAGAGACGGCCTTCTTCTTTTCCACCCCGGTCAATCTGCCGATATTCCTTTACATCACAGTATGCGTTTTGTCGACCTCTCTGGGCATCGTTTCGGGAAGGCTGCATTTTGCCGAAAGTTTTTTTTATGTGCTCAAATACATCGAGTACTTCATGCTTTTCCTGCTGGCCGCAAACATTATCGAAAATGAAAAAAACATCAGGGCCTACCTCATCTGCGGGGCCATAACGGCAGCCGTCGTTATCGCGTACGGCGCAACGCAGTATTTTATCCTGGGAGGTGGTTTCAGGGTGGCCCTTCCTTTTGAATCGCCGATGGGCCAGAAATCCTGGGGCGAGCCGGCCACTGCCGGCGGATATTATCTGATTGTGATGGCAGTGCTCCTGGGCTTCTATACCCAGGTCAAAGGGCGTGTTTCAAAACTCAGCATCATTTCGTTCGTGCTCATTGCTCCTCTTTTCATGCTCACTCTTTCCAGGACGTCTTATCTGGCTTTCGCCGCGATGACGGTATCAGCCATTGTCATGACCGGCCGCAAAAAAATACATCTTGCCGCGGTTATCCTGTGCATGACAATAGGCATTGCAGTGGTTTCCCCGGTCATAAAAGACACGATACAGGAACGTGTGCTTTTTACCTTTCAGACCAAAGAACGCGTGCGCGTGACGTTCCATGTCGGCCCGGGTGCGGAAATCAAGCTGGAGTCTTCGGCCGCTGCCAGGGTGCTGGCATGGCAAAGGATATTTTTCGAAAAATTCCCAATACATCCCCTGCTGGGGTGGGGCGTCCCGGGAGTGGGCATTGTCGACTCCCAGATCCCGCTGGTCCTGGGGGAGACAGGATTGCTTGGCCTGTCGCTTTTCCTGTGGATGCTTTTGCGCATCTGGAAAACAGGCGCCGGTCTTTACAGAAATCCCGGGAACGACACCGACAAAGCGCTTGGCTTTGCCCTGTGCATCCTGCTTATCGCCCTTTTTGTCCAGACTCTGGGCGTGAACACGTTCATCATAGTCCGCGTGATGGAGCCGTTCTGGCTGCTTGCGGCGATAGTCGCAAGGCGGTATGCCGCATCCATCCCGGTTGTTCCGGCGGACAACCCTGAAAAATTCAAAGAGGAAGCCGGTATGCTGCAAGGCCGCCGGCAAAAACTCTTTCCGGCACAGCCTTGAGTTTTCTGAACGTTACCAGATATCCCTTGGTCCGCAGAACCACATCCATCTCTTTCAACGGTCTGGCGCATGCCGGGTCGGCCGGGTCAACCTCATAGTAAGAGCAGAGACGATTCCTTTCCATCAGCGTATTAAGCTTCAGGCTGTCCGCATGTGCGTCGGTCCACAGCGGCAGCTCCGGGACGCTTTCCAGAAATGCCGCGGCCTCTTTCCATTGCGTCATTCCGTTTATGCGGTATCTGCGCATGCAGTGAACCCCGGTAATGGAAGTTGCAAAAAGCAGAAAACAGGCCGACAAAACTGTTTTTCTTCGGTGCTCCCGCCATAATATCCCGGCAGCATGTCCGAGTATCCAGCATGCCGGAGCCGAAAGCACGGTAAGAAAACGGAGCTGTTTGTATATCTCGTCAAATCTTATCAGGCTTTTGCTTCCGAACTCATGGACTGCGAACAGAATCGCCAGCCATGAAAGCGGGAACAGGATTTTTTCAAGCTCTCCCCTTACTGTTATCAGCGCTATGGCTGCCATCGTCAGCGGGTAATACATCCCGAATAACGACAATCCATAAAGATTGCCGGCAAACATGGCTTTGGGATAAATCCAAAGGCTGTACTCCGTGAAGTTTTTAAATGCTTCCATGGCATTGTACAGGCTCTTTACGTGCCAAAACCATTGTCCCGTCAAAAGATATGAAAACAGCATTTCCGCCGCTATTACGGCCGCAAAACCCGCGCACCATGATACCGCAAGTTTCCGCCTGTCCCCCGGATGGGCGCCCCTGTACAGGATAAAAACCGAGGCGAGGACGATGCTCGGCGCATAGGTAAGCGCGGCAAGCGCCAGAAAAACCCCGCTTGTGAAAAGATGCGAATTTTTTTGCTTTAAAAACATCAATGCCGCTGCCGTTACCAAACATGCTGTTATCTCATTCGGATAAAGCATGGTCCCGTATATTACATTGACCGGAAATATCGCCAGAAACAGCGCGGCCCACCTCCCCTCACGGCTTAAATTCATTCCAATGAGAATCTTCCAGAGCATAACCGGCTGGGCTATGGAGCAGAGAAAAGGAAAAAGTGCGGAAGAATAGTCCCCGAATCCGAAAAACTTATAAGACAGTGCCGCCGGCAGTATGACCATATAGCGGCTGCCGTAATGGTCTATGGAGTCGGTCCAGCTAAAAACTCCATGCGCTATCTGCCATGCTATGTTTGCATACGCAATATCGTCATACCCGCCGTTTAATCCGACAAAAGCCGTAACCCTGACCAAAACTGCCAGCGCTATCAGCAGAAACGTATAATTTTCGTCACTCAAGGATTTCAGCATAAATACCATTCCCCGGCATTGTATTTACCCGGCAAACCATAAAAATCAAATTATTGCAGAAATTATATAATAATCCCGTGAACACAGAAGCAGAAGATAAAAATTGCGGCTTGGAATCCGAAGATCCCGGGCAAAAATTTATCCGGCGGATTTTATCCGTTTCTGCCGCAGTGAGCGCTTTGCTTTTCAGCGGACTCATGATTTATTTTCTTCACTTCGCCTGCCTGCTTAATGTCAATTATTTTGACAGCTATGAATGCTTAAACAACGCAAAAAGCCTGGCAGGAGACGGGGACGCCTATTCCGCGCGCTGTCCTCCGCTGGCGACACTTATTTATGCGCCATGAATTATTTCGGCAAAACTTTTTCCGCTCATACGGAGTCAGAACTAAGGTTTAAACCACCTGTTTGTTTCCCGCATGAACTTTTAATAATATAACTTGGTTGCTTAGGATTCTGCATGCGTGACAACAGCCGCAGTCTACCTGATAAAAATGATATTGATGCAAAATAAGGAATTGCCCCTGCTGCCCGTGTTAGACGATGCGGGGGATGAATATATAAACAGGCCCCTGGCCTCCGTAATGGTCGGATGGCTTATTAACACCCCGGTTACGCCGAACCAGGTCACCCTGGCTTCCGTTGTTCTGGGGCTTATTTCAATATGGTTTATGACTTACAACACATATGCTTTAACCGTTTTCGGCGCGGTTCTGCTTCAGTTTTCCATCGTGGTCGACTGCGTTGACGGCCAGCTTGCGCGGGCCAAGAATATGACCTCGGAATGGGGCGATATTTTCGACCATACAACGGACGACGCCAAAATAGCCCTTATAACAATTGCCATCGCCTGGAATCTTGTTGGCGCCGCGGGAATGCTTTTCACAGCCTGCCTCATATTTGCGGCTCTTGCCATGGTCCTTCTGGCAACCTGCGGCCAGTATTTCTACTGCATGGAATATGCCGCTGTCAGAAAAGGAAGAACGCCCCGGGAGCTTCTCCGACATATCAGCGGAATAAGGGAAATGTCAGGCAAAAGACCATGGACACTTAAATACGCCGTTCCGAAATTGATTCTTGCCTATTATCTGTTCCGGCTTGGCATCGTGTGGCTGATGATCCGGGCGACAAATCCCTCACGCCTGCGCAACGGGGGAAGCCGCTGGGGCGCCCCTGTCCGGCCGAGCAGATACTACGAAACCCAGATTGCACCCCTTAACATCTGGCGATTCATGGGTATGGGGGGATTTGCCATAATCCTTCTGATTTTCGCCCTTGCGGACAAGATGCTTTATCTTCCTTTGGCATATATCTGCGCCGCTCCTTTTTATCTTCTGGCATGGCGGCGCCAGCTTAAGGCAGATCGTGATTTCTTAGCCTGTAATTCGGCGGTTGAAGTATAAAGCATGAAACATGAAGAAAAAAACATTCAAAACAACTTTTCAGACCTCATACCTAACACTTCATCCCTCCCAAATTTTGAAAAATTTGGGCCGGGGGGTTTTCAATGAACGCCGGCTTGTGGAATAAAATCCTGGCTTCCTATACTCCCCAGAAACGGGCGTGGGAAAAAAAGTATCCGTATGACTATTACATACTGAGACCTATTTCATTCCCGCTGACCTGGCTCGCGGCAAAGGCCGGTCTTACTCCCAATCAGGTTACATTTTTGACTGTTCTGATAAGCCTTGCCGGATGTATACTGCTCGCGCAGGGTACCAGGCATTATCTGATAGCCGGCGGATTGCTGATTTCTTTTTTCAATCTTGCGGACTGCATAGACGGCAACCTGGCGCGCATGAATCCCGTGCCTTCAAAAAGAGGCGCATTCCTGGACAGCATTGCCGGGTATCCCTATTATGCCGCCTATCTTGCCGCAGGGGTAGGTCTTTACAGAATGGGAGAACATCCGCTGTTTTTATGGGCAGGCATGGCCGCCTTGCTCTTCGAAATGCTTGGCGCGCATATCGAGCTCTGCTACGATTATTTCTCCCTTGTGTCCGCGCAGAATATCCAAAAAGATGAAGGAAATATTGCAGGTGGCAGCTCCGGACTTACCGCCACCACGACATATACGGTTTATAGGAACCTCACCGAACTCATCGCCCATGATTTCCTGTTTCCTCTTACCGCTTTTACCGGACACCTGGGCCTCTTTCTCGTCGCAAGCTCTGCGATAAAATCCGTTAACTTTTTTGTGTCTCTCGTATATTTTGTCATCCGCAGCAAGCGCTGGAACTGACTATCGGGCTTATGAGTCAAATTCTAAAGACAGAAGATATCCCGCTCCGGCTGACGGCCGCGGCTCAGTTGGTCGGGAACGGCCGGCGATTGCTGGATGTGGGTTGCGGCAGCGGAAAGCTTATGGCAATGCTCGAAAACCGTTTTGCTGAATTTTATGGGACAGATTGCGATTCAAAAGCCCTGGAAGCTGCCTCGGCGCGCGGCATTAAGATTTCCCGGCTTGATATCGACACCGCAGGGTTGCCGCATGAAAATGATTTTTTTGATGCAGTGACGGCAACCGACATAATCGAGCACATCAAAGAACCTCCGCACCTGGCGAGAGAATGCGCCCGGGTATTGAAACCAACCGGCGTATTGATAATGACCACGCCGAATATCCGGCATGTCCGCCATGTGTTTAAACTCGTGGCATCGGGGCGTTTTCCAAAGACTTCGGACGATTCAGGCTCATATTCCGGCGGGCACACCCAATATTTTACATTCTCCGACCTCAGGGGGATTCTTGAACAGTCAGGATTCGGACCCATTGAAGAATATAATCTTTTTGAATGGGTCCGACCGACTCTGCTGCGGGGAATGAAAGAACGGATAAAAAATATTCTGGGCTCCAGACTGAACCGGGAATTTTTCTCGTCTTCCGTGGTTATCCGGGCCCATAAACAGCATTGAGCATAATGTCCGCCGGTAATCCTGTTGTTGATAATGACAGCCTGAAAAGCCTCGCAAAAGGCGGGAGCTTTATTCTTTTCGGCACCATATCCCGGAAAATCCTCACGCTTGCCTTCAGCTGGATACTGGCATTGCTGCTCGGGCCGGGCGGGGTGGGGATGTTCTGGCTTGCCATGGCCGTGTATTCCATCAGCGTTATGGTCGGCTCGCTAGGTTTCCCCCAGGGGCTTGTAAGATATATTTCCAAAGAGGGCAACCTCCGGGGGTTTCCTGCCTGGCACAAGCTGGCTTTTTTGGCGGTGATGTGTGGTCTTGCATGTTCCCTGGTGACCGGAATTGCACTTGTCTTTCTTTCTGCGCCTCTGGCTGCATCACTGCTGAAAGACGAAGAGTTTCGCTGGGTCTTCCGGCTTGTGGCATTCTCCGTCCCTTTCGGCGTGCTGACATCCCTGTTTTTAAGCATAACCCAGGGATTGAAGGACATGCTTCCCACCATGAAGCTGGCCCATCTTATGGACATCTCGCTGAAAATCGTGATTTTTCTGCTGTTGTCGCTCCTTGGATGGAAATTGGGCGGAGCATTGTCCGCCCATGCCATAGCCTCGGTCCTGATATGCTGGCTGTCATATAACCTCGTGCGGCGAACGGTAAATCTACCCTGGACTGCCTTTGCTTTTACGCTTGAAAGCAAAAATTTTATGGTATTTTCGGCATGGATGCTGTCCTGCAATCTGCTGTATGTCCTGGTGGAATGGGTGAGCACCATAATGGTCGGTCATTTTCTTGTGCCCGCAGAGGTGGGGATATTCGGCATGGCTCTCAGGTGGGCCACTGTCTGCGGATTGTTCCTGACCGCATTTAATCCCATTTTTGCCCCGCTTCTTTCCGAAGCCCTTGGCAAAAAAGACACAGCTGTTATGCGCAGGCTTTATCAGGCGGAAGTAAGATGGGTGATAACAGCCACTGCACCTTTTCTGATAATACTCCTTCTTTTTGCCGAACCATTGCTTGCCCTGGCCGGGCAGGAATTTGCGCGCGGCGCCCCGGTTCTGAGAATAATTGCAGCAGGAGTTTTCATAAATGCCGCCACCGGGTCAGCCAGCGATTTCTTCATCATGGCCGGCTGGACAAAATTCGTTTTCTTCAGTTCTGTGGCGACATGCGCGATGAACATCGCGCTCAGCTTCCTGCTTATCCCTCAATACGGCATCATCGGCGCGGCTTTGGCCACAGCCACGACCACTGCATTCATGAATATTTTTTGCGCATCCTGCGTTATGCTGGTTTTCAGGATCGGTCCGTATACTGCAAAACTATTAAAGCCCCTGACCGCCGCATGCCTGTCGACTGCAGTGGGCTTATTCGCTAAAACCGCGTTTTTTGCAAACGGCTGGCCGGCATCTGCGGCTGTAACCGGAATTGCATATTTGGCGTTTATACGCCTCTTCGGCATTGATGAAGAAGATATGCAGGTTATGCCGAAACGGCTCAAATTTTTGTTTGGAAAACGATAACTCCCTATGGAAAACAGTTCCGCATTAACTATTTGCATGGTATCCCACCGGCTGCCCCCGGAATACAGCGGAGCAGGACAATTCGCGCTCAACCTGTCTATGAAACTTGCTTCCGCCGGAATAAAAATGCGGCTTTTGACTTTCACTGAAAATCCGGTTCTCTCCGGGGACAGCGTGGTCTCCGGCCTGCCCGTGCGGCGGGTGCTTATAACCCGTCGGCACAACATATTAGGCGCGCTAACACGGCTGTGGGAAGAAGCAAGAATCATCCTTGAAGACGGGGGAGCGGACATAATACACTGGCAGGGCTTTTTGAAAGACATGGTTCTGGCCATTCCCGCAAAAAAAATCCTGAAAACCCGGTGGATATTCACCGCTTCACTTATGGGTTATGATGATTTTAATTCCATAAAAAACTACGGCAGAATTTATTCACATGCTCTCAGCCGATTCGACGGAGTGTTTGTCCCGTGTCCTGCGATGGGACACGGGTTCAGGAAATCCCCCGGTTTTGAGAAAAATTTTATGCTCCTGCCTTTCGGAATAGACATTTTCAGATTCTGTCCGGCTGATGCCGAACAAAAACAACTGCTCCGGAAGAGACTCGGCCTGCCTCAGGACAGAAAAATTCTCTGCTTCGCCGGGGGAATCGTGCGGCGCAAAGGGGTCCAGCACCTGTTGAGAATGATGGCATCTCTGAAACATTCGGAGTCTCCTCCCGTTCTGCTTCTGATCGGACCATGGGAAAGCGATTCGGAAGAACTGCGGGGCGGTTTCAAGCGGGAACTTGACGCCTATGCCGCCAGCTCCGACATAGCCGACTTCCTGATATGGACCGGCAAGGTTGATAATCTTGAAGACTATCTCCGGGCAAGCGATATCTTTGTCTTTCCTTCCCTGAGGGAAGGCCTGGCAATTTCTCTTCTGGATGCCATCGCCTGCGGCCTGCCGTGCGTTGCGGGACTTGTCCCCGGGATGAGTGATTTTGCAATCGAAGACGGAACGACCGGCCTGCTGGTCAATCCGGAGGACCATGCCAGCCTTGAAAATACGGTAAAGAAACTTTTAAATGATGATTCTTTAAGAATTGAAATGGGAAAGCAAGGCAGAGAGAGGGCTGTCAGAATGTTTTCGCTGGACACGGCGGCTCAACAGCATATGGAATTTTACAGGCAGGTTGTGAAAGCATAAAACAAAAATGCCCGACGACGTCTTACAAAAGATAAAACGACTGGACCCTATTTACGCCGCCCGCTTCGTCGGCCCGGTTTATGCCAGCCGGTTGAACCGGTTGGTCAAATGGACCCGTCCGAAGGGTAAAAAAGTCCTTGACGCAGGCTGCGGGTTCGGCCTGCTCATGCACATGCTGCGCCACAGCGGCGCGCAATATCCGGTTACAGGTCTGAACATAAATCAGCGTCAGTTGGATGCAGCCAGAAAAAGCATTGAAGAACCGGGCGCGCAGGCTTTTTCATGGATAAACGCGGATATCCTGAATATGCCTTTTGCTTCGGAGAACTTCGACATTGTCTACGCAACGGATGTATTGGAACATATTAAGGAACTACCTGTTGCTCTTGCTGAAATATCGAGGGTGCTGAAACCGGGAGGAATCCTGGCTGCTTCCCTGCCGACCGAGGGAGGTTTGTATAATCTCGGAAGAAACATTTTCGGGGACGGGCACAAGCCCCGCGACCATTACCGGAGCGCGGCGGAAATCGAGACTGAAATCCTGGAAAAATTCAGCGTTGAAAAACGGGGTTATGCCCCTGGGTTCTGGCTGCCCATCTACCGCCTTATAACAGCGGAAAAGAGATAACCCGGAAACGGCAGCCGCCCCTCACCCCGACCCTCTCCCGTCCGCCGCTATCCTCCACACAACCGGCGGACAGGCGAGGGAGAAAAAAAGGTAGGAAAATCGGATGCGGGGGGTGTCGTCGAACGATTCACCCCTCACCTCAATCCTCTTCCACAAGGGGAGAGGAAAAGGGGCAGGGACAGGAGAGGGAGAAAAAAAAAAGCGGTCATGTCGGTCAATTCACATGTCAAACGATATCGAAAGACCGGTTAAAGTCGCGCAGGTCGCGGGACTCGGCTCGTCCGGCGGCGGGGAGACATACCTGCGCGGGCTGGCGTCTTTTGCGGACAGGACAAAGACAGAACTTGTTTTCGTTTTTACCGAAAAAAGCTCTTTTGAGAACGAAATGCGCGCAAAAGGCTTCAACTGCATCTTCACGCCCGTAAAATCTCTGCTGGACCCGGCAGCGGTTTTCAGGCTGGCCAAAGCGTTCCGACGGATACAGCCGGATATAATCCAGACGCACGGAGTGCGGATCGGATTCTATGCCAGAATAGCGGCGAAACTGGCCGGCGTGCCGCATGTGATATCGACCGTTCATGTGTCCCTGGAAAATTACAGGATCTCGCCGCTCAGAAAAAAGCTGTATATGACGGCCGAACGCCTCACTTCCGGACTGGCTTCGCGGGTCATATGCGTCACGGACTACCTTAAAAAAGATTATGCCCGGTATGCCGGGTTTCCGGAAGAGAGGATTTCGGTCATATATAACGGTGTGGATACCGGCAGATTCTGCCCATCCGCAGAGCGCAGGGCGGCTTTCCGTAAGGACCTGGGATTGGACAAAGACTTCCTTGTCGGCTGCGCGGGCCGCCTGGCTGAAGAAAAGCGGTATGAGGATGTGCTTGACGCAATCGCTGTCCTGTCAAAGCAGGGCAGAAAAAACATCCGCCTTGTTTTTGCCGGAGACGGACCCCTGGATTCTTATCTCAGACAAAAGGCCGATGCCTCGGGGATGGCGGGCATGGTCAGATTCCTCGGCAGAAGGACGGATATGCCGGAAGTCCTGTCCGGGCTGGACGCGCTAGTTCTGTCCTCGGATTCGGAAGGCATGCCCTACGTTCTGCTGGAAGCCATGTCCTGCGGATGCCCCGTCGTGGCCACTTCCGTGGGAGATATCCCGCTCATCACGGAAAACGGCAGATGCGCCATGCTTGTCCCGGCCAGGGCTCCGGATAAAATCGCCGGCGCACTGGCGCGGCTCATGGATGACAGCAAGGCAGCGGGTGTAATGACAGCCGCAGCGCGCGAAAAAGTTGTAAAGGATTTCTCAATCAAAAGAACCGTGGAGACTACGGAAAGACTGTATCGTGAACTCATCTCCGGACAATAAAACGAACGCAAAAAAAATCCTCCTGGTTACGGCGGATTTTCCGCCTATGGTGGGTGGACAGTCCAGCTACCTGTGGGAACTATGGACCAGGCTTCCCGCAGCAAACATCAGAATAATCGCTCCGTCACCCCGGACAGATGATGCCGTTGAATCCCGGATACTGCGCACATGGCTGCCCTCCGGCCATTGCCTTGTTTCCAGAATCGTCAAAACGCTTCTGCTGGCCGTAAAATCCCTGCGGCAATGCATGAAAGAAAAACCCGACATGCTCGTTTCGGGACAGGCGACGGCAGGCGGGGTCGCGGCATGGCTGGCCGGGAAAATCATGAACGTGCCTTACTGTCTTACGATACACGGCGGCGACGTCCTGGGCTGGGGCGGCCCCCGCCGGATTCTGGCGCGCATGCTGAACGAAGCGGCAAAACTCATTGTAAACAGCACTCCCACCGGCGAACTCGTTTTTGAGATGTTCGGCGGGCATCTGCGGCCGAAGACCGCGGTCATCAATCCTCCCGTGCCCGCGAAATTTCTGGACAAGCTGCCGGCCAGGGACAGGGCGCGCGCGGAGCTCGGACTGGGCCCGGAGGACATGGTGGCGCTTACCGTTGCGCGGCTGCATGAAAGAAAGGGCATAGACCTTGTCCTGCGCGCCATGACTTGCGTCGGAAAGAACGGCCCCGGGTTTGTTTATATAATTGTGGGAGACGGGCCGGAAAAAAGCAGAATGGAGAAGCTGGCAGCGGAACTGGGGCTGCGCTCTCCGACCGTGCGGTTCGAGGGGGCGGTCCCGCCCGAAAAGCTCTTTCTTTATTATGCTGCCTCTGATTTGTTCGTGCTCACGCCTCTGCGCACCGCAGACGACATAGAGGGGTTCGGGGTCGTCTATCTGGAGGCGCAGGCCGCAGGCCTGCCGGTCATCGCTTCGCGCTCCGGAGGCGTAACGGACGCGGTAAAAGACGGCGAAACCGGAACGCTGATTGAGCCCGG
The DNA here is from genome assembly GCA_043817835.1 of bacterium. Classification (GTDB taxonomy): domain Bacteria; phylum Elusimicrobiota; class Elusimicrobia; order Elusimicrobiales; family CAZFMJ01; genus JBDRGJ01. The sequence goes on along the minus strand of JBDRGJ010000028.1, from coordinate 3,987 downwards.
CAATGAAACGGCCCTGTCCGAAGCCCTGAACCGCCTTATGCTAAACCCGGAAGAAAGAAGGAAGATAGGCGCGCGCGGATACGAACGCATGAGGGAATCATTCACTCCGGAAGCGGCTGTCCGGAAGCTGGAGGCGGCTCTGTCATCAATACCCGGGTGCGGCCCAGGCGGGGCATCATGACCGAAGAAAAGATTTTCGAAGGATATCATTGTCCTGCATGCAGGGCGGCAATCGAAAAGCAGGAAAACGGCCTGGCATGCCCGGGATGCCGCAGCGCCTTCGCAGCCAGGGACGGCGTGCCCGATTTTATCGGCGAAGACAAAAAAGACGGTTGGCGGGCAGATGAAAAAGAGACGGAACTCGTGCGGATCGCGCGGGAAGCGGGATGGCGCGAGGCAGTGCGCCGGGTTTTCGGCGGGTCCCGGACCGAGGCCTGGATTACCGACAACTCCCGCGGCAACGGCTGCCTGCTCACTTCCATAAACCGGGACAGCGTGGTCCTGGATGCGGGATGCGGATGCGGGGTCATAAGCTTTTTTCTGGCCGATTACTGCAAAGAGGTCCACTGCGCCGATTCGCTTTTTGAATATCTGGAATTCATCAGGCTGCGCGCCGGCCAGGACGGCGTCGGCAATGTCTTTCCGGTGCGGTCGGGCCTGATGGCCCTTCCTTTCGGCGAAAACAGTTTTGACCTGATAGTGCTTAACGGCGTGCTTGAGCATATCCCGTGTTTTTATAAGGAAGACGAGCCCCGGGCCGTCCAGGTCAGGCTGTTGAAAAAATTTGCCGGCCTGCTCAGGCCCGGCGGAGAAATTTATCTTGGCATTGAAAACAGGTTCGGCCTTAAATACTTCATGGGTGCGGCAGATGAACACACCGGGATGAGGTTCGTGACCGTTCTGCCCAGGAAGCTTGCCGATTTTTACAGCAGGATTGTCCGCGGCAGGCCTTTCCGGGAATACACGCATTCATACGCCGGACTGCGGAAGATGTTCGCGGAAGCGGGCTTCACCATCAAAAAGACCTGCATGCCGGTGAAGGACTACCGCGACATGAAATTGCTGGGAGACATCGACGACCCCGCGCTTTTTCCTTTCATGCTTAAGCTGGCGGAAAAGAGGATGGGCCGCTCCGGCCGGGATTTGTTTTTTACGAAACTGGGCCGGCTCGCCTGCCTGCTCGGCCTGCACAGGATTCATCTTCACCGGTTCTTTTCGCACAGTTTCAGCATCGTGGCGGAGAAGATGAGATGACACTTCTGGAACAGGTCGCGGAAAAAGATTTCCCCGGGATGGCCGGTCAGCGGGCAGGGTTTGTGATAAATTCCGGACATGTAACGACCGCATTCTCTTTCCGGAGAGGGAATCCCCTTCCCCTGGGAATTCTCCGGCTGGGCAGCGCCGACGTCCGCAAGGAGCATGATATCCTGGAATTCCTTGGCAAAAGCTCGGACAGGACGCTGGCGGAAAGCGTGCCGGCCCCGCTGGGCATTCATACTTTCGGAAACAGAGAGATCGCCTCATATTCCTATATAGAAACTGCTCCCATGTCGCCCGGACTTTCATGCATGCAGTCTCATTTCAGCATTGTCCGGGACTGGCTGGCACGGCTGGCCGGCCTGCCTGCGCCGGAATTCCTGGCAAAAGCAAGTGAGGACAGGGATATGGGCTCGCGATGCGATATTCTGCTTAAGCGTTTCGAAAAGTCCGAGCCCATGACCACCCGCAGAATAGTCGGCAGCGCTCTGAAAGCCGAAGAAACGCTGCAAAACGCCGGGATACGCAAAGTCATCGCCCATAACGACCTGTGCTGGCACAATATCGCGTTTTCGCGCGGCAATATTTTCATCTTTGACTGGGAAAGCGCAAAGCTCAGATGGCCGATGATCGACTGGTTCACATTCATCTGCTCTTATGCGGCGCGCACGGCCGGACATGACACCCCCGACCCGCACGGCATGCTGACAGTCATGCGTGAAATATTTTTTCACAGGACCACTGCGACTTCGATCATTCTCTCGGAAACGCACAAGCTGATGAATTCCCTGTCCCTGCCGCCTGAAACCTGTTATCCTTTTTATGCCGTGGCCATGCTGGATTACATACAGGGGGCATTAAGGTTTCGGAATGAAAGACTGGAGCAGACGGCATTCCTTTTCGCTGAGAAGGATAATATTTTTGCGGAAACAGCCTGGACAGACGCATCATCATGATACTGTCCGCTCATCAACCCAGGTTCATGCCCTGGCTGGGCTATTTCGCGAAAATGCTGCAGTGCGATGTTTTTATCGCGCCGGATGACGTGCGGTTCAAGAAGAACGAATGGCAGAAGACGGAACCCAAATCCTCGGCTAAGGATAATTTTTTCTCCCGTAGCCTGCCGATTTATCGGCGCTGTAATCGAAAGCCCGATGAATCGGGCAGCTACACCAAGAAGGTGAAAAATGTTACGAGCATATATGGGCGTTAGCCGAGGATTTGGGACGGAAAACGAAAATTGATGTGAGACGGGATTTCTGATATACTTTAATCGTGGGGAATAAATTTTTCTTCAAACCCATCGGTTCAAACGACGATATCAGACTGCGGTTTGAGTTCAACTTGCGACAGGGAAAGGTCAAACAGTTCCTTGTTCAGCTTGAGTTGCATGTGCGGGGAAAATGGAAGCCGGTCGTGCGATACGATAACGCCCATGATTTCCCGCACCGTGATGTGTTGGACACCAAAGGACGCCTGGTGGAAAAAACGTTATTGAAACTGGGGACTTTGGATGAAATAATTGAATACGCGGAACAAGACCTGGCCGACCGGGTTGATTGGTATATCGAACGATTTCTGAAGACGAGGGATTTATGATAAAACGGACGGATAAAATGGAATTGCGCGGAAATATCGGAGAAGCTTTTGCTTTTGTCAGATTTCTTGTAAAGAATCCGAAAATGTTCGGAAAAATCAAAAACGGGACCGTAATCCGCATTCTGCCGGCATCGTCCGGAAAAATTCCGCTTTTTGCCGGCTTGAAAAGCGGCACGCAGATTTTTGCCTCCGAAACAATTTTTCACAGTCTTTAGGCGCATAAGCCCCGCCCATATTTGCCCAATACAAGTTTTCATCAAAGGTCCTGCTCATGATACTCGCCGCTCACCAGCCCCAGTTCATGCCCTGGCTCGGCTATTTCGCGAAGATGCTGCAGTGCGATGTTTTTCTCGTGCTGGATGATGTCCAGTTCAAAAAAAACGAATGGCAGAACCGCAATAAAGTTATGTCTTCCTCCGGACCGCAATGGCTGACCGTTCCGGTGCTCCACAAATTTCCGCAGAACATAAACGGGACAGCCGTCAACAACACCGTGCCGTGGAAGCATAAACATCTGAAGACGCTGGGGCAGACATACTCCAGGGCAGCCGGTTTTCCGGCGGCATGGGAACGCATTGAGAAGCTGTACGCGGCGGAGTATGAAAAACTCTCCGAGATAAACGCGGCCTCAATGGAAATGCTCCGGGGAATGCTGGATATCGGGATAAAGATGGAATTTTCCTCGGCCTGCGGAATCGAAGGCCGCAAGGCACCAGCGCCTGTTCTTCCGGCCAGAGGCCCTGAGCAGGCACGGTCAGAGACCGAGGTTTGCGGCACGCCAGTGGCAGGCCGGGCCAGCGAACGCCTGGTGAACCTGTGCCGGAGATTCGGGGCGGACACATATCTGGCAGGGGCCGGCGGAAGGGATTACATGGACCCGGGAATCTTTGAAAAAGCCGGCATAAAAGTCGTTTTTCAGGAATTCAGGCACCCTGTTTACAGGCAATACGGGACAGAATTCATTTCCAATCTCTCTGCCGTTGATCTGATTTTTCATGCGGGCAGGGAAGCGGGAAATATTCTAAGGAGAGCGTTGGGAGACAGGCTGTAGGAGATTAGGCTATAGGCAGTTAGGCTGTCAGGCAAGAAACACATAGCAACAAACTGACGGACTAATACTACTGTGTCATA
>JBDRGJ010000027.1:0-2736 GCA_043817835.1 bacterium | reverse complement strand
GCAGCCTATCTGCTTTGCTGCCGTTGCCTTCTTCCGCTGCTTCCGACCCAGGCATTACTGCCGCGCCCATATTGAAATGGGATATAGGCCCCAGAGCCCTTGGAATGGGGGGGCGCCTTCGCGGCCCTTGGCGACGACATATACGGCATGCATTACAACCCGGCCGGACTCGGACAGCTTCACTTGCCCCAGGCCAGCGGCATGTATCTGGCCGGCATATCAGACGTAACGCTGCACTTTCTGGGTTTCGGCATACCTCTGCCCATTTCCGGCTTTTCAGGGTCGGGGTCCTCCGTCATTGGGGCTTCGGTTCTTCTTTCCCAGAGCGGAGATTTCACTTATAACCCGCTTAACCCCGATGGTTCGGCAGGCTTGTCTCAAACCCTGAAAGCCGGAAGCGACATGGTTGCCACTTTAGGCTATGGCGAGCGAATGGCCGCAAACGCATTTTCAATCGGAGAATACACCGGAAAGGTCGATCATTATTTCGGCGGTTCGGTTAAATATATCTCTTCCAAACTGCTGGAGACCTATTCAGCTTCCGCCGTGGCTTTTGACGCAGGATACCTGGCGATGGAACCCAGGCTGGGTCTTTCTTTCGGGGCTTCGGCCTCAAATATCGGAGGCAAGATGAAATTCGTGTCAGAGTCCGACCCCCTGCCCGTCGTGGTCCGGGCCGGGATCGCCTGGCAGAAACCGACAATCATGGATCAGCTGATTGTTATTTCAGTCCAGGGGGACCGATATATCCAGGAAGCAGTGAACCGTTTACGGGGCGGTTTTGAGTACCGTTTTGAAAGGATATTCACGCTGCGCCTGGGATACCAGGGTCAGCAGGGCATGGACGGTTTTACGGCCGGGATAGGCATACATCAGGGCAATCTGTCTTTGGATGTCGGTATGGCCCGCTGCGAGACGATGGGTAATACTCATCAGCTTGCTTTGACCTACAGCTTCCGTCCATCGCCGAAAAAATATTCTCCGAAACGAGGTGGTTCAGGGTATAAAGAAAAAGAGAATAAAAAAACCTTACCGGGGAAGAAAAAAGAGGATATATTTCCGGGCTTCATCCACTGAGCCGGATTCCTCAATTGAGGAATCCGGAAATCCTAAATTCCCTGCCCGACAGCCGGCAGGCGGGTAAGCTCTAAATCCTAAATTTGAAGAATTGTTTTATATTTGGGATTTTGCCTGCCTGCCGACTCGGCCTTCGCAGCCGCTTCGGCGAAGGAGGCAGCCTCGGCGCAGGCAGGGAATTGTTTGGGATTTCCCGCCACTAAGGCTTTGGCGGGTCCGCCGATGCTGTGTGGCGGAAGATATTGGGATTTAGAATTTGCCGGTTAGACCGTGCTATTTGAAGTCGCGGGGTGATTTTTTGAAGGCTGAAAGCTTCCACTCGGGCAACATGAAACAGACTCGCTTTTCTTCCGGTTTTTTCGCGTAGCTGTAATTCTTATCCGGCGCAGGGAAAATTTTCAGGGCTGAAACCGTTCCGTCCTTCATCGTGACTTCCAGGGATAATATCTCCCTGGAAGCTATTTTTTTAACCTGCTCCGCCGGTATCGTTTTTTCGGCTTCCAGCATGGAAACTGCCTCCAGCATGGGAGAGACAAGCGCTTCCGAAACGGCCGCGGAAAGGGTGACGGATGATTTAGCTTTTCCCTCCGGTCCGGCGGACTTTTCCGTGAAAATCCAGGTTCGTTCTGAACGGGTCAGGGAAAAAGCCGTGCTTTCGTGCCGCACGGAGAACGCCGTCACTTTCCCGGGAGCAAGCGCCATGACGGTTTTATCCAGCCACTCTTCCGGAGATTTCTCAAAAACCCACGTGGCTAGTCCTCCGGCTTCGGCCACACCGTTTTTTCCGGGGAAAGCGATAAAAAAGCTGTCAGGCGAAGTGCCTTCCTTGCCCGAATAAAATTCAAGTTCGGGCTTGCCTGATTCAAGGGAAGAATACAGCGCTATCCTGGTCCTGCCTGACTCTTCAAGGCCGAACAGGCCGAGTGCGGAAGGGTTTGTGGAAAGAATCCCGGAAAGGCGGACTTCAGGCAGCTTGCCCATAACAGCGTCGACAACCTTCCGGTCCGCCGTATAGGAAAAGGGGGAATCCATGATCCAGGTTCCTCCGGCTGAGCGTGAAAACACCGATGTTCCCTTTGGTCCGGATATCTCAAAGCGGACGGCGCGGGATGGCAGCCCGGCGGAACACAGGGCCGGCGCCCCGGCAGGTTCGGAAAATTTTTTAAGCAAAAGAACAACAGCCGCAAGGACCAATACGGCAGCCAGCATTACCTTAAGCGTTGATTTCCGCATATTATTCCCACATTACGTCAGCCCAAATTTTTCTCAGTTGAAATTGAGGTCTGAAAAAGTATCGTTGTTTTGAACGGTTTTTTATTCATACTTCTGACTTCATACCTCAGACCTCACTGTGCTGCAGTTTTGGGGCATAACGTGCGGCAGTTACTGAGCCTCACATAAATAATGTCCACGCTGGCCGGGATGATTTTGGGGCGAAACAAGGAGCGTGGAGCGTGGCGTAGCAGCGCTACGCAAGCGAACGCGCGACGCAGTTGCAGCCCAAAAGCGTCCGGCCCTTCCCCGCCGGGGAAGGGAGGCTTGCCTTTGAGCGACTGCTTCGTTGCTCCTCACTCACAGACCTCCGGGTATGCTCGTTCGTCGCGCCTCGCATTCATCTCAAATCCAAGCCTCCAACGGGGACATTATTTATGTGAGGCT
>JBDRGJ010000026.1:0-2091 GCA_043817835.1 bacterium | reverse complement strand
GTCACTTACTAAATGACTCAGGTTCGCAGTTCAAAGGTTCAGAGGTTGGAAAACTCCGAACATTGAACCTGGAACCATGAACGAGCAGTTGCCTGAATTATTGATATGAGAATGCTTGACCTTCTGGCAAAGAAGCGCTGCGGAGCGGAGCACACCGCCGCAGAACTGGAGTTCATCTCCGCCGGCGCGGCCCGTGGCAGAATACCGGATTACCAGCTTTCCGCCTGGCTGATGGCCGCCTTCTGCATGGGCCTCTCCGACAGAGAAACCGTGGCTTTGACCAGGGCCATGGCTTTTTCCGGCAAAAGGCTGGATTTCAGTTCAGTGAAGCTTCCCAAGGCGGACAAACATTCGACAGGGGGCGTGGGTGACGGCATATCCCTTGCCCTTGCTCCGCTCGCGGCTTCCTGCGGAATCGCCGTTCCCATGATGTCCGGCCGGGGGCTGGGGCACACCGGAGGCACGCTGGACAAGCTGGAATCCATGAAGGGTTTCAGGGTCCGCCTTTCCCCCCCGCACGTCTTGCGCCAGCTCAAGGCCATCGGCGTATGCATGTTCGGCCAGACGTCGGAACTTGCTCCGGCGGACAGGAAACTTTATTCCCTGCGCGACGCCACTGCCACCGTGGAATGCCTGCCCCTCATAGTTGCAAGCATACTTTCCAAGAAATATGCCGAAGGCCTGGACGCACTGGTGCTGGACGTAAAATACGGTACCGGAGCCTTCCTGATCGATTTTGACAAGAGCCGCAGACTGGCCTCGGCGCTTACCGCCACCGCCGGACGTCTCGGCATGAAATGCGCGGCTCTTATCACAGCCATGGACCAGCCTCTGGGCAGGGCGGTCGGCAACGCCATGGAAATGTCCCAGGCCATAAAGGTCCTGCACGGGGACAATTCGGCGGAGGATTTCGTGGAATTGCTGGGGGTGCTGGGCGGATGGATGCTTTTCATGGCCGGCAAAGCAGGGAGCCCGGATGATGGCATGGAGAAGCTTGATTCGGCGGTGCGTTCCGGCGCGGCGCTGGCCAAAATGAGGCAGATGATAAAGTGGCAGGGCGGCGACCCCCGCGTGGCTGATCATCCGGACAGGTATCTGCCCATGGCCAGGCTGGTGTCGCTGGTGAAGGCTGAAAAAGCCGGTTTTGTCTCCCGTCTGGACGCAAGGATTACTGGCAAAGCCAGCGTACTGCTGGGGGCGGGACGCGAAAAAATGGATGATGTCATAGATCACGGAGCCGGCATAATGCTTGAGAAAAAATTGGGCGACAGGGTGAAACAGGGCGACATCCTGGCCAGGCTTTACGCTTCCGACTCCCGTAAGCTTGCGGCTGGAGAGAGGCTTTTCCATGAAGCCGTGACAGTGGCGGGAAGAAAGCCCGTTCTCCAGCCTTTGGTCAGGGAGATAATCGGAGGTTCCTAAAGATGAAAGGAAAAGTGCGCGTATCCAGGCATCCGCTGGTCCTTGAAAAAATCGCCAGGCTCAGGGACAAAAGCACCGGTTTCGGAGAGTTCAGGAGTCTGATGGCCGAAGTTTCCATGCTTCTCGGCTACGAAGCCCTTTCAGAGATGAAAGTGAAAAAAGCCGTTGTTAAAACGCCGCTCGGCCCTGCCCATTGTCTGCGCGCAAAACAGGACATAATCTTTACGGCTATCCTGAGGGCCGGGCTCGGAATGACCGAGGGCCTGCTACGTCTGGAACCGTCCGCCCGCCTGGGACATATAGGCATTTACCGCAATGAGGAGACGCTGGACCCGGTGCGCTACTATGTGCGGCTTCCCAACATGAGAAGCCGTTTCGTGCTTCTGGCCGACCCTATGCTGGCCACAGGAGGTTCTGCCGTTGAGGCGGTGAACATACTCAGGTCCAGGGGCGCGGCCCATATCACGTTCCTCTGCCTTATAGCGGCGAAACGGGGATTGGACCATTTTCATAAAGTGCATCCGGATGTTCCGGTTTATGCGGGGGCGGTGGACGGCATTCTGAACGGGAACGGCTACATAGTGCCGGGCCTTGGGGATGCAGGAGACAGGATATTCGGAACTATTTAAAAAGGGTAAAGGGTAGAGGGGATAGGGTAGAGTCAGTAAT
>JBDRGJ010000025.1:0-2138 GCA_043817835.1 bacterium | reverse complement strand
AGGATATAAACAGACGATCCAACGGATCATGCGGGTCAACTGTAATACAGACATAACGAGAGGCGTCTATTATGGATGATAAAATGGTCGTTTTCAGGGGCAAGGGAATAAGACGGACGCTGTATAAAAACGAGTGGTGGTTCTCTATTGTGGATATATGCGGGGCTCTTACAGACAGCGTTGATGCCGGGGCATATTGGAGAAAATTAAAGCAAAGATTGAAAGAAGAAGGTAGCGAAGTCGTGACATTTTGTCACGAGTTGAAATTGTTGGCTCCGGATGGAAAACAGCGCGAAACCGACTGCGCCAATACCGAGGGGATATTCCGCATGATCCAATCTGTTCCCTCCCCCAAGGCCGAGCCCTTCAAGCGCTGGCTGGCCAGGGTGGGTTATGAACGGGTGCAGGAAATCGAGGACCCTGAGCTTGGCACAAAGAGAACCCGCGCCCTTTTCAAGGCAAAAGGCTATTCCGACGAGTGGATAGAGAAACGTATGCGCGGCATCGCTATCCGCGAAGAATTGACCGACGAATGGAAGAAGCGGGATGTTGAAAAGCCCAAAGAATATGAAATTCTGACCGCTGAAATAGCGAAGGCCGCGTTCGGGGTTACTCCGTCCACACACAAGGAAATCAAAGGGCTGGAGCGGGAAAATCTGCGCGACCACATGACCGACCTTGAGCTGATCTTCACCATGCTGGGCGAAGCGTCAACGACCGCGATAGCCAGGGCGGATGATTCGCGGGGATTTCCGGAAAACCGCCGTGCGGCCGTCAAAGGCGGAGGCGTCGCCGGAAAGGCCAGGAAAGACCTGGAAAAAAAGACGGGGAAACGCGTTGTCTCCGCTGAAAATTATCTGACAGAGCCGGAAAGCCTCAAAAGGCTGGAACGAAAAAAACATGACTGAACCCGTTTTGCCGCCGCCCCAAAGAGGCATAATATTACAAAGGGGCAATATCGCGGACAAAAAAGCTGTTTTACCCAAAAACACCACGACATGACGCTGTCGCGGTGGTCTGGTAGGATATTTGTGTGAATAACTGCGCGTTCATAGACAGTCAGAATCTTAACCTGTCGATCCAGGGCATGGGGTGGAAGCTGGATTTTGCCCGCTTCAGGGTTTATCTCAGAGATAAATACGATGTTCAAAAGGCGTTCCTTTTCCTTGGATATATTCCGCAGAATCAGCCTCTTTATACCAAACTGCAGATGCAGGGCTACATCCTGATATTCAAGCCTACCTTGTCGCTGCCCGGCGGAGGCGCGAAAGGCAACGTGGACGCCGAACTGGTCCTTCACGCGATGATAGAATATCCGAACTATGAAAAAGCTCTTATCGTAACCAGCGACGGGGGTTTTTACTGCCTGGTGGCTCATCTGCTGAACAAAGACAAGCTTTTGAAGCTTATGATACCGGACAGAAATAAATATTCGTCCCTGTTCAGGAAACTCATGCCGCACATAGTGTTTATGAACGATCTAAAAGGGAAACTGGAATATAAATGAAAGAGAGGCATTACCTCGGGACGGAACCCTTCGGCTTGCCTCTCATCGTGATCCATATATATTATGCTTTGTAAAAAGCCGAAGTCAATGCCCCGGATTCAATCCCCGGATTCAATCAGCTAAGATGTTACCGAAGCGGGTCGGCGGTTAACTATTTAAGAGATACTCATTCCGGCGGAATCCGGCAACCCCATAACCGCGGTGGGGCGGAACAAGGTATACGCAAAAAGTGGCCGACGCCATGATTGGGTTTGCCGGTCTACCGTTTAGGGCGGCAGGCGGTGATCATGACGTCGGTCAGTTAAATTATAGCAAAGTGGAATGCAGGAAAAGAGATAAAAAAATCCGCGAACAGGACCGTTAATTTAAATCCGGCTTACATCCCCGTACCCCTCCGGAAAAAGCGACGGCTATGTCAAATTTATAATCTTTCGGCTAACGGGGGGGCGGCGCCGCCGCGAAAAACCGTCCGGTAAAGCGCGGTCCCTGTAGTGTTTTGTTCCCGCCGGTTCGGGGATATGGAAAGTTTTTCTGAACTTAGCCAGATTTCCCCAAAAATAACACATTCTGGCGTGTAAAGCGTGGCGGCGCCTGGTGTGCTGCATTTCGCCGGTATTCGGATGGTGCCCCA
>JBDRGJ010000024.1:0-2533 GCA_043817835.1 bacterium | reverse complement strand
CATCCACAGCCATCCGGAGTTGGGCTGCGGGGAATTCAAAAGCTCGGAATATCTTGCCGCAAGACTTGGCGCTCACGGTTTTCGCGTTGAAAAACCGATGAAAAGCCTTCCCACCGCGTTTTGCGCCTCCAAAAAAGGCGGGAAACCGGGACCTGCGCTGGGTTTTATCTCAGAGTACGATGCTCTTCCTGAAATAGGACATGGCTGCGGGCACAACCTCATCGCTGCTTCGGGTTTCGGCGCGGCAGTAGCGCTGGCCCCGTTCGCGGACAGTTTAGGGGGCTCGGTATGGCTCTTCGGTACGCCTGCCGAAGAATCTTCAAGCGCCAAATCTTCCATGGTCCGCGCCGGCATCTTTGACCGCCTGGATGCGGCGATCATGATGCATCCGGAAAGCATGTACATGGTGAATACGCTGTCCCTGGCGCTTGATGCGCTGCGGTTCCGGTTTACGGGCAGGGCTTCCCATGCATCCTCCACGCCCTATGAGGGGATAAACGCTCTGGATGCCATGATCCAGTTTTTCAACGGCATAGGAATGCTACGCCAGCAGCTTAAATCGGACGCAAGGATTCACGGCATCATCACCAAAGGCGGAACTTTTCCCAACATCATTCCTGATCTGACGGAGGCGGAGTTTTACGTTCGCGCCGGGCAGCGGGACTATCTGAATGCCGTGAGCCGCAAAGTCAAAAACTGCGCGAAAGGCGCGGCTGCGGCTGCGGGCTGCCGTGTCCGGATAAGCGCGTTTGAACCGCCTGTGGACAACATCATCAATAATCCGGTTCTGGCCGGCCTGGTGGAAAAAAACCTCAAAGGCCTGGGCGTGCGGCATATTGAACCCAGAGACGAGGTGCCCGGTTCCTCGGATTTCGGCAATGTCAGCCACTGTGTTCCGTCCCTTTATTTTTATTGCGCTACCGCGCCAAAAGGTTCCGACCTTCATACTAAAGAGTTTGCGAGACTTTCGGTTCGGCCTCTGGCCCACAAAAATCTTATCATCGCCGTTAAAGCAATGGCGCTCACCGGCCTGGAGCTTTTGCGGCATCCTGTCCTTCTAAAGCAGATCCGGACGAGCTTCCGTGCAGCAGCAAAGAAACAACACATTTAAATGCGGACTCAGCCGATAGAGCGGTTCCTCAAAGAGCGGTTTTTCGGCCTCAGATGGCCCATGGTCAGGGCGCTGTGGCAAAAGAGGCTTTGGCGGAAGCTGTTCAACTACATCCTCGTCGAATCGGAAATGAAATTGAAGCGCAGGAGGATGTCGGCCTGGCCGTACTGGCTTGTCATCGATCCCATGAGCGGGTGCGACCTCCGTTGCCCGTTCTGCCCTACGGGAAAAAACAAGGGGACGCGGACAAAGAAAATGATGGCATGGGAAGAATACAGGCGGATTATGGACCAGCTGGGGCATGTGCTTCTTCAGGTGGAATTCTGCAACTGGGGCGAACCGCTTCTCAATCCCCGGATTTACGACATGATCGGATATGCCAAAAAGTTCAGGCTGGAAACCCACCTTAGCACCAATCTGAACAATTTCAGCACGGATGACGCCGAAAGACTGCTCGACAGCGGGCTTGATTTTCTTATTCTTTCGATAGACGGTGCTTCTCCCGAAACATACAGCCGGTACCGGGTGGGCGGTGATTTTAACCGGGTGATAGAAAACGTCAAAATCCTTGTGCAGGCGCGCGCGAGGCGCGGTTTTAAAAGGCCGTATATCAACTGGCAGTTTCTGGTATTCCGCCACAACGAGCACGAAATCGAAACGGCAAAAAAACTGGGGCGGGAACTGGGCGTGGATACGGTCGCGGCCAGCCCCGCCTCAATCCCATGGCCGGACTGGATCCCGGTAAAAGAGGGCGCTTGTCTTTATCCTGAAAAGAATGATTCGGGAATCGAAGTGCAGGCGATGCTCAATTACCCGGACTATCTCAGGCTGAAAAAGGCTTCACTGCCAATGTGTGTCTGGCCGTGGATTGCCGCCGTGGTCAATGCCAACGGCTCGGTATCTCCCTGCTGCGGCACGGAGGACGAAAAAGACGACTACGGCAATGCGTTGGAAACTCCTTTCCGCCGACTTTTAAACAACAGGCATTTCCGAACGGCCCGCGAATTCGTGGCGTCCGGCAGGAAATCCGGCGTTAGCAACGCATGCACGGAGTGCGTGCTTATCGGCAAAACCAACATGCATATTCCGTTCTGGTGGGATACTGGGGAGCTTAACGGCATTCCCCTGGAAAAGCTGCTGGAGCCCGTTGAAAATTATGCCGCAAGAAGTTAGACAGTCAGTAAAATCCGGCCGCTTATGAGGCATAAATTCCATCTGTTCTGTCTGGCTGTCGCAGGCATCTGCGTCGGTCTGGCCATCGCGGAATTGACCATGCGCATGTTTCTGCCGGAATATCAAAAGAGCTTTATCATGTACGCGCACAATGATTCCGGGGGGAAATTTTACAGATATGACGAGCTTCTTGGATGGGACGGCCGCGAGAATGTCGATATTGACCTGGAAGTCACCGATGTGCGGCAT
>JBDRGJ010000023.1:0-2992 GCA_043817835.1 bacterium | reverse complement strand
GGTGCGACATGGTCCGCAACCCGGGCAGTCCGTCTGGCACGAAGATTAAGTCTTGTTCCCTCAGGATTCTATTCTGAGACGGTCAATTTTTCACAGTTGAACGAGGATGAGGTTACAAAAAGCCACAGGTGGCGTGGCCGCTACGGCGGCGGGGCCAATCTGCGCTACGACACGCTGCTGGGAAGCCTGGACCTGGGCTATTCTTATGCCAGAAGGCTGAAGGCGAACACTTTTTCAGATGACCTGAAGGCGGCTGACAGAGGCGAGGAAACAAACTTCATTTCTATCGAAAATTTTCTTAGGCCTAACCGCCTGATTTTTGCCAGACTGACTTCCGGCTATGATCTGAGAAACAACCCGGCATATCATCCTCCGACAAAAGAAAGAGTGGCGCCGTTTGTGGGCGAAATGGGCTATACTCCAAGACCGGAGCTGAATGTCTTCTTCAGGAATGAATACAGTCTGACAGAAGGCAACCGTGCTTTCATTGGCCAGGCCGACATAGGCGATCCGAAAGGGCGGCACATGGGCCTCGGAGTGGCGCACTACATTTCCACCCCGTCCGATTATATAATCAATCAGACCATAGGATGGAAGCCGGCCGCAGGCAGCTGGCGCATGGATATCGCCCTGCTTTATACAGCCGTGAACGAGGGAGGAACGCGTTTCAGGTGCGTTCGCCTTTTCGGAAAGAGCGTTACGCTTTATAAGGATTTCCATGACTTCAGGACCATGTGGTATTTCAGCGTCAGACCCGGAGTAAGGGATTTTTCCTTTAAGATAGACCTCAAGATGCGCGAACCGGGAAAACGCAAAGCGCAGAACCCGGAGTCAGACAGCACATGGCATCCGTGGCGGAAAGAGGGGGATGTGAGGGACTGAGAAAACAGAAAGGTTTAGATTGAGATTAAGATTGAGGGATATTTTATATGCAAGTGAATGAAATGCTAAACTAAAAAATCGAAGAAAATATGAAATACAAAAGTTTCGAAGAAATGCCTGTCTGGCAGGAAGCTCACAGGCTTGCGATATTGATATACAGAATCAGTGACGGTTTTCCGAAAGAAGAGACTTATAATCTTGTATCGCAAATGCGCAGGGCGGCTCTTTCTGTCGAGGCGAACATAGCTGAAGCTTTCGGAAGACATCATTTGGCGGATAAGCGGAATTTCTATTATAATTCCAGGGGTTCGCTGGAAGAATTGCATAGCCACAGTATAACAGCAAGGGATTTAAAAATGCTTTCCGCTGAAGATTTTAAAATAATTGTCAGCATAGCCGATGTTATCAAGGAATCAATTAACGCAATAATTTCAACTTTCGGCCATATTATCGACGGCAAAGCAAAAAATACTCAATCTTAATCTAAATCTCAATCTTGTTCTAAATTCCGGAGGAATTTTATTATGCCTAAACCTTTGTGGCTGGTGACCGGAGGTGCCGGATTTATAGGCTCCAATATAGCCGAAGAACTGGCGAAAAGGGGGGAAAGGGTCAGAATTCTTGACAATTTTTGCACGGGCAAGAAGGAACACATGGTTTCTTTCCTGGATAAGGTGGAGCTTATCAGGGGAGATGTGCGCAATCCCGCCGCTGTAAAGCGTGCTATGAAGGGAGTGACTTTTGTATCCCACCAGGCGGCGCTGCGCTCAGTGCCCAAATCAGTGGACAATCCGGCGGATTCCAATGACGTCAATGTCACCGGAACGTTGAATGTGCTGATGGCCGCCAGAGATGCAGGCATCAAGCGTCTGGTTTACGCATCCTCCAGCTCTCTTTACGGAGACGGCAAGGTGTTCCCTCAGCGCGAGAACCTGCTTCCTTCTCCCGTATCCCCTTACGCGGCCAGCAAACTGGCCGGGGAGTATTATGCCGTGCTTTTTTCCAAGACATTCGGTCTGGAGACAGTGTCTCTGCGATATTTCAATGTTTTCGGGCCGAGGCAGGACCCGGAATCAAAGTATTCCGCCGTTATCCCGAAGTTTATGGAGCTGGCTGCCGCCGGAAAGCCGCTCATTGTGCACTGGGACGGAAAACAGGCGAGGGATTTCACTTTTGTGGCAAACGTGGTCCAGGCAAATCTGAAGGCTGCAACGGCCCGCGGTGCGGCGGGAAAGGTTTACAATATAGCCAACGGCAGGACATATTCCATGCTGGACATTATACGGGTAGTCGAAAATCTGTCCGGCCGCAGGCTGAAGCGGATACATACGCCGATGAGGGCCGGCGACGTCAGGAAAACATGGGCTGACATATCCAGGGCGAAAAAAGAAATCGGCTACAAACCGGAATTCGGATTTGAAGACGGACTTAAAAAAACCTGGGAGTATTTCCGGCGAGCAGGGGCCCCTCTGGGGAACCGCCGGCACCCGTAACTCTGTGAGGGTGCGGCAGACAGGCAGTCTCCGGCGCTTTGCAAGTGCCCCGGCACCCGAAGCTTAAGTTAGAGGTCAGAAGCAAGAAGTCAGACTTGCAATGAATTTTTCTGAAATCTGATATCTGACATCTGTCGTCTGACTTCCACGAAACAATTAGGGAGATTGACTTATGAAAATAATAGTAACCGGCGGATTGGGTTTTATAGGCTCCAATTTCATCCGCCACATGATTACCGCGTATTCCGGATACCGTATCATCAATATTGACAAATGCACCTATTCGGGCAACGCCGAAAACCTCAAAGACGTGGAGGTCAGCCCCAGATATAAATGGCTGCGGGCGGATATCTGCGATAGGGAAAAGGTCTTTTCCTGCGTCAGGGGGGCCGATGTCATAGTGCATTTCGCCGCCGAAACCCACGTGGACCGCTCGATATTGGAACCCAGTGCTTTCGTCCGGACCAATGTCCTTGGGACGCAGGTCCTGCTTGAGGCGGCAAGGCAATGCAAGGTCTCAAAATTCGTGCACGTCAGCACAGATGAGGTTTACGGCTCCAAGGAAAGCGGGGAGTCGCTTGAAAGTGACCTCCTTCTTCCCAACAGTCCGTATGCGG
>JBDRGJ010000022.1:0-7235 GCA_043817835.1 bacterium | reverse complement strand
GACCGGGGCTGAGCCTGCTCAGGGGCAGAGCAGCAAACCGGCGCCTCCCGGACGCATCAGGCCGACTGTGCGCGCTCAACCGGCGGAGCCTGCCAGGCCCAAAGAGTCAATAATACCTGCCAGGCCGGCTGTGCCGGCAGCGCCTGCCAGGCCGCTGAAAGAAAAAGGGAAAGAGAAAAAGACGGAATCCAAAAGCCGGAAGAAAAAATAACGGCCTGCTCCCGTCCCGGTATGCAGCCCCCCGGCCCGGAACGTCAGTCAGCTTATTTCTTGTTGCACCCGGGGCAGGTGTGTATGGCAATAGAGAGCAGATAGAACAACCCCGCCAGAATGGCAAAGCTCCGCGGGCCGGAGCTAAGAAGGCCGAAATAAGTAAACTTGGCCACAATTCCAAGGAGCATAAACACTATTCCCAATGCCAATGAAATGCATCCGACTTTTGACATCACCGCTTCCCATTTGTCGCACATATGTATTCTCCTTTACAAAAATTATCTGACCCCCTGCGTCATTAGCTTGCGCATATTCTAACAACCTTCCCGAAACCATTACAAGAGACCGTCTTGTCCGCTATGAGATGGAGATATCGGGGGGAGTGAGAAGTGAAGGGTGATGTGTGAAGAAGGCCGGAAAAAATAAATTGAGTCGAACAAATAATATTGTGTCCACAAATTTTTAAAACCCCAGTGCTTTGAGGCACTGCGTTTGTATTTTGCCGGAGGAATTTCTTAACTGTTCAATTTTCCCGGCAGCCTGGTCAAGAGTGTCGCCTTCCAGCGGACTGTCGGCAATAATGGCAAAAAAAGCCGCTGCGGCGTCCGGATGTCCGGCGGTAAATTCCTGAAAATATGCAGTTTCCACATCTACGCTCTGTGCCCCGGCAGAACTCATTGCGTTTAGCTTTTTCACGGTTTCATCAAGAGGAGAGTCTACCACCGCCTGCCGTGTTGAGAGCGGAGCGTTCTCTTTGCCTGGTTCCATGCCGCATAAACTCATATGATTGATGATTCTGGATTTCTCCCGGCTGTTTTTTACGTATTCCGAAGGCGCCGTTATATCTCCCAATTTAAAATTATTGTCCAGTCCGCCTGCTGTTCCTGTGTAGACAAATTTTCTTATGCCTTTGTCGTAGAGAGCATTAAGCAGGAAGCGCAGGTCATCGCCGTATATCTCGGACAGAAAAACAAGGATTCCGCGAAAGCCAGATTTTGCACATAAACGATAGCCTAATGAACCGGGTTTTTCCTCACAGTTCAGGCCGCGCGCAGCAGCAGCTTCCTGGAAAGAATCGCCGCGGCCTATCATCGCGGCATCGTCAACACCGAAAGAACAGGTGGATATCAAGGCATTGAATTCATCAAGTGCGGTCCTGCGATGACTGACCATGAAGGCTTCTCTGACAAACAGGGAGAGTAATCTTTTCATATGTTCTGCGCGCTCATTCCCATATATTCCCGTAAGCAGGAGGCGCCAGGCGCCGGTTTTCGACGAGCCGGCTAAAAGCATCGTGCGCTGAAATTTGGGCGTGTTTATGCGGTAGAATTTGTCGTATCCGAAGCGTTTATGATACGACACGGCCTGGCCGTCATCCCCCGATTGCATATAGGGAATAATCCGGTTGTCGCGAACGAAATTCTGCAATGCGGGAGGTATGCGCATGGCAGTGTATCTTCTGATGTCCATTCGATAGTTTTTTTGATCTGCCGGCGCGGGAAGCTCAATCTTATGTTCTTTTTGTGCGTCATCAATTTCTGCGGCATCCAGGGGAACATATTCTGAAATGTAAAAAATCCCCGGGTATTGTTTTGCGGCGGTGTTCTTTATCAGCAGTGTGCGGGCTTTTTTTTCGAATTCCGAAACGGAGTGTTCCCCGGTTTCGGCAGCTTTTAAGCCTGCTCTTATAAAGCTGTCCGTACGCGCGAGCGGGGATTGAGCGGGAATATATTCCGGCAGCCTTATCTCTTTAAAATCAATTTCCGGGAAAGCTGTCTTAAACGCATCTGCCGCATAGGCGAATGAATCCTGGTACAGGCAGTTGTCCAGCTCTTCCAGTTCTTTCGGCGGTCCGGAATACAAATGGTTCAGGTTTATATAGTTTAAAACAGGCTCCGACAGCAGGTCAGCCGGCATCTCACCGCGCAAAAACTTCTTCCGCACTTTAGTGGATGACACTTCGGAAATGCCCTGTATCGGCATGATTTCCACTTTGCCGGACGCAGGCGCGGCGATTTTTGCTCCTGCTCTGGGAATTACCACATAAACCACGCCTGCCATCATATGAGCGTCAGCCGGCAGTTCGTTGAACGAATCCTCTCCGAGAAAAGAAAAAACCGCTCCATATCGGCCGGATTGCACATGTTCGCGGATATATCCGATTTTTTCGGCAGAAAAAACGTTTATTATTTCAGTTCGATCTTTCAAACCAGGCAGCATCAGGCTGAGCATTTGCGCACGTTCGTAGATGGAAGACGTGTA
Organism: bacterium; assembly: GCA_043817835.1. GTDB lineage: Bacteria > Elusimicrobiota > Elusimicrobia > Elusimicrobiales > CAZFMJ01 > JBDRGJ01. The sequence continues at coordinate 4,760 of JBDRGJ010000022.1, read as the reverse complement.
ATTCTTAGAGCCGCTCTTGTTCACAAAAAGAATCATTTTATCCAGAGAATAACGGGCACAGGCCGACTCTATTATGGCTTTGTGCGCTATCGTAGGCGGGTCAAACGAGCCGGAATAAAAACCGAGGCGCGGTTTATCGGCGCCGTATGACGGCGCAGTCAGGGCAAAAAACGCGGCTGCGAATTTAAGGCTGTTGTTTATTTTTCTCAAACTCATCGGTTAAGGCCGTTATTACCCGCGTTATGGATTTATACACCAGATGACCATTGGCATCCGCTTTTTCGATTGTTTCTTCGGACAGCGGGAGATCTGTTATAAAAAGGATTATGGCGGTCTTGGCGTCTTTTTTATCCTTAAAATACCTTGCAAAGAATTTCACCTCTATGTCTATGCTTTGTGTCCCGGCCGCGCGTATGGCCTTGAGTTTTTCAAGGGTTTCTTCCATTATCGTATTAACCCAGCCGTGGGATGTGCCGTTTTTCACATCGCTGAAAGCTGCTGTATCCGCAAGTATATCCCAGGCGCGGTTAACCATGCTGTATTTCAGACCTGCCGTAGCCACTGTCGCGGGCAGAACGATGTCTCCTACCGACATCGACGGGTCCATGCCGCCGGCCTTGCCCAGGAAGATAAAATTTCTGGCTCCGCGCGGGTAGAAAAGCTCCAGAAGCGAAGTAATGTCGTCGCCGTAAAGTCCGGAGGTGAGCACCGCCTGACGGCCGGATTTCGCGCTGGTGCACAGGTCCAACTCAATCCCGTAGTCCGTAAGCGGTTCGCATGACCATCCACCGCGTCCGGCAAACGCTCTTTTTATGTAGGAATTAAACCCGAACACCACGGCAGCATCGTCTGCCAGTCTGAAATTTTTTTTGCCGCCCGACAACTGGTATCGGAGCTGCTGTTTTTTATTCTCAACCACGAGTGCTTTGTCGGAAAAATAACCAAGCAGCGATTTGACATGATTCTGCCGGATCTCGCCGGAAATATCGGACAGCACCAGGCGGAATTTTCCTGTATGCGGATTTTCCAGCAGAAACATCTTCCGGCCTTCCATGCGTACTATATAGGGTTTTGAGAAATTTTCCGCACGCTGCCAGGCCAGGGTTTCCTTTACCGTGCCGGAATGAATGTAAATAGGGCATGAATTTGCTTTTATGAATCCCCTCAGAGGCCGGGCAAATCTGTCGGACACGTACATTTCCACGTTCATGATGTATTCCGAATCAGATTGTGCGTATTTCGGCAGAGTGATCTCAATCGGAGCCTTTGCCGGAGGTTTCGGCATGTCCGGAGACGGATAATATTGGATAAAAGGAAGTTTTGAATAGGGATTGGGGTCGGCAAATTTAACCAACAGTTGATTGACTGAAACCTGACAAAGGTCTTCGGCTTTCTCATTCCGCAGGCCGGTCGCTGCGATTGCGACACGTATAAATCTGTCTGTTGTCCCCAGGTTTGAATCCTTGGGGTTGAACTCCGGAGGTTTTGCCGTATCAAAACTGAGGGATGGAAAAAGACTTTTCAACTGGCTGATATATTTTAAGAAGCTGTCTGTGCTTATCTTCCGCTGGAGCGATAACAGCGGCTCCGGCAGAATTTCGTAAAGGCCGAATTCTTTCACATAGGCGTTTACCGCAGGATCCAGGCAGGCGGCGTCTTTTTCCCTGACGGAAAAACCTGATTGAATGCAAACATTCGGGACATTCATGCACAACGAACCGGTTTCATTTTTTGAGCACAGGTTTGTTTTTACGGTTACTGTCGATGCCGTGTCCGGCAGAGTTTCACGCAGAGGAGAACCTTCCGGAACATAGATCGTCACAGTGTCGCCGATTTTCATCTGCTTTTCAATAAACGGATATAATCCCTGAATCCCCGTTTCTAAAACTTCCATGCGTGCATTCAGCTTTGAACTTTTGAGTGCGATTCCGAGCATCCCAACGCGCTCTATAAGTCCGGCATGACAATCCCCGCTGCAAAGAAAAGGAACAGACACGTACAGCTTATCCGGATTTTTTGTCCGGATAATTTCTTTCAGCATTGCCGCGTCGGTTTCGGTCGGAGGGTCGAAGTCCGTCTGGAAAACAGCGATATTTTTGGCTTGCAGCTGCGGTGCTGCGGAAAAAAGAAATATCAATGGCAGTAAAAAGGAATGCATAAGTTTCTTCCGCGTTGTCGCGGGAAGCCCGGGGTATGATAATTTAAAAAAACACAGACAGAGCATTGTGTCTTCCTGGACCAGGCCTCCTGAATTCCGGCCGAGAGCGAAATTGTTTATAATCTTATGCGGTTAAATCATGGTTTGGTCTGACGGGAAAACCTTCCTGTATACCGCGCCTTCCCTATGGTTTTTTCAAATATAAACTGGCATATGCTGACTCCGGCATGCAGCCTTAGCGGCACGGAACCCAGATTGGTCATTTCCAGAACCTGGTGATTGTCTATGCCGGGCTGCATGAGAGATGCCGATATGTGGACCATCAGGCCGAGTCTTGCGATGCTGCTTCTTCCCTCAAGCCATCCGCAGATGTTCGCAGGCAGTGTAATTTTTTCCCTGGTTATACCCAGAATTGTCTCGCCGGGCCTGATGACAACCGAGCCGGCCTCTATCGATCTCGTTATCTTCGTATAATCTGCGGTTTTGTCGACGTCATGCACTCCCCTGACGCGTTTGAATTTTCTGAATTTGTCGCCCAGGGTGAGATCCACCGAACACGGGCCGATGTTTTTAACTTTGAGCGGCGTGATTTTTATCCTGCCCTTTTTCAGCTCTTTCAGTATTTCCTGCCTTGTAAGAATCGCCATTCTGACAATAATATCAATTATGACTGTCCCCTTGAAGGGGACAGTGTGCTTAATTCCTGCCTGAAATCCGGCCGAATTCAAGACAATAAAAAATGATATTCTTACAATTGCAGGGGAAACATTCCTGAAAAATCCCTGCGCAGGCTTGGTGTAATCCCGGAAAACAGAATAACGTCGGAAAGAACCGGACTGGATGGGAATGGATGATAGTTGATGGCGGGACAATAATATGAAAAAGATAATGAGAAAATCAGGCTTGACCTTCGTAATAGTCGCGGCGGTGGCGGCGTTTGCCGCTGCGCAGGAGCTTAAAGATATAGCGCTGCCTAAGCCGAAAATGGACGGCGGAGTTCCGCTGATGCAGGCGTTGAAAGGCCGGAAGTCCGCCCGCTCTTTCAGCGCAAAAAATCTGCCCATGCAGGTGGTTTCCAATCTTTTGTGGGCGGCGATGGGAATAAACCGTCCCGACGGAAAGAAGACCGCTCCGAGTGCCGTCAACTGGCAGGAGATAAGCATCTATGCCGTATTTGAGGATGGCGCGTATAGTTACGACGCAAAATCAAACAGCCTTAAGGCGATCCTGAAAGGCGACATAAGGAAAGCATCCGGCAGGCAGACATTTGTGGGAACCGCACCGCTGAACCTTGTTTTTGTTGCGGATTATTCGAAAATGGGAACCCGCTCCGGTGAAGACAAGGATTTTTACTCTGCCGCGGATACGGGTTTTGTCAGCCAGAATGTTTACCTTTATTGCGCTTCGGAGGGTCTGGCTACGGTTGTGCGCGGCTCAATAGACAGGGATGCTCTTGCCAAAGCCCTGAAACTATCCAAAGATGTGAAAGTAATTTTGGCGCAGACAGTCGGATATCCCGAAGAAACAGATTGATACATTTGGCATTTAGGCTTAATCCCCATCTGGAAATGGCGCCAAAGGCCCTGTCATGTTTTGACAGGGTTTAATCATTTTGGATGGCCGATGGATACCAAGGCCTGCGATAAGCTTCCAGCCCTGCCAGAAGTTATTATAATTCTTAGAAGTCATCCCGAAACCGCACTCGGCAGCGAAATTGTGGGTTTTGAGCCGAGGTGAAGCGGGCTGAGGCGAGCATGTTCAGTTTGAGTCCGTAAGCCGAAGACCGCAATGTCGCAGGCCAAAAACCGCAATAACCCTTGCCAGGAGAAAAGCGATAAATCTTAAATTAGAAACAGGGCAGTAAAACTGGTAAAGTTAAGCTGAATCGGCCGGGAAAGTGTCCAATAGTTTTAGGCCGAAGTCTCCAAAAAGGTCAAAAGACATACACCTCTACCTTTACGTATACCTGCTGTTCCTATTCCTTGCCTTTCTTTCCGAAAAATAAGCATAATAACGGATGCCGCAAAGCTGTTATCTTGATGGGGGGTCTATATGAAATACATCAGGACCGTCAGCGCTGTTTTAATGCTGCTTCTTGCCGTATCCTTCCCTTCCGCCGAGGCGAGTGCCAGAGGTTCTGTAGACAAGAAAAACACAGATATCGAGGGTTTCGAGCAGAAGCTCAATGAGGCCAATAAATATTACGCGGAAGGCCTCAGGATCCAAGAGAGCGGGGCCAAAAAGAAACTCTACAAGAAGCAGTACAAGGAGGCGCTGGATATATATTCCGAACTCCGCAAGGAGCTTAATGACCCCGTCGACGGACGGATACAGCTTTCCGGTGAGATATCCACCTATATCTCCCAGATGTACAACATAGACAGCCAGTTCGCCGAGGATATCGCCGCGGTTGAGGTCACCGCCCTGCCGCAGATACTCTATCGCAACGCCGCGATGACACTGCAGGATATAACGCAGGGCGGCGGGCTTTTCCTTCCGCCGCTTGTCCGCATGCCTGACAACCGCAAGGACTACAAAAAGGCCCTTTCCGTGCCGGCCTCCCCCGGAGCGGGAAACGGCGCGCCTTCGTCCGTGCCCAGGC
>JBDRGJ010000021.1:0-4279 GCA_043817835.1 bacterium | reverse complement strand
GAGGGGGAGCGTTCACCAAATTGATGAAAAATGCCCCGAGCAGACCTGGGTGTCGCGTGAGCTTTTGGGGGCTTTGTGTTTTATGGAAAATATTCCTAATAATATGATAGGCTTGATAAATTATGTTTCAAACTTGTAGACAAATCTTTTTGTTTTTCCTGTTTATTTCCGGCTTTCTTCAAGCTTCAGCCGCCGGAAATAGCCCTAAAACCGCCGGCATCACCCATCTTATCACGATTGAAGATGAGATAAGCCTCGGCCTGGCTGCCTATATAAAGAGATCTTTTGCCCAAGCCAAGGCTGCAAAGGCTAATGCGGTCATACTCGAGATCGACACCTACGGCGGAAGGGTAGACGCAGCCGTGGATATTGTCCGGTATATCGAAGACCTGGCTCCCATCCCGTGTTACGCTCTGGTGCGGGACAAGGCATGGTCCGCCGGAGCCATGATCGCCCTGGCCTGCAAACGAATTTTCATGAGGCCCGGAAGCTCTATAGGCTCTGCCGCTCCTGTTTCCGGGGCGGGAGAACCGATGAGTGAAAAATATGTTTCCGCTTTAAGAGCGAAGTTCCAGGCATTGGCGGAAAAAAACGGCTATCCTCCCGCTCTGGCGGCCGCCATGGTGGATAAAGATTTGGGAGTCCATAAGGCAGTGGTCGGCGGAAAGACGATCTTTTTGAGCAGCCAGGAATTGGCCAGCCGGTTTGGCAAAGGGAAAAGCTCAAAGTATTCCGTAAAGACCATTGCAGAAAAGGGCAAACTTCTCAATCTGACCGCACAACTGGCCGAAGAATACGGGATGGCCAAAGCTATTTTGTCCACTCCTGAAGATCTGCTGGCGGCCGAGGGGCTTCCGAAATCTTCGGTTTTGCCGGTGAGGAAAACCCCGATAGAACATTTCGTAAACTTCATTACGAGCACCTATATGGCAGCCCTTCTGGTCGGCCTGGCGATGATGTTGATTACTACCGAGTATCAGGCTCCGGGATTCAGCGGCGCCGGACTCATCGGCCTGTTGATTCTGGCTTTTGTCTTCTGGGGGCATCAGCTTGCGAATCTTGCCGGATGGATGGAGTTTCTCCTGGTCGTGTCCGGACTGGTGCTGATGGCTGTCGAAATATTTGTTATTCCGGGATTCGGCGTTTGCGGCGTAGTCGGGCTCATCTGTCTGTTTGCCGGGCTTTACCTGATTTTCGTCCCGTTCGTGATTCCGAGGGAGCCGTGGGAATTTCAAAGACTGAAAGAGGTGTTCTGGATTCTTGCAGTCGGCTTTTTTGGAGCGATTGCAGGCGCTTTCGCATTGCTTAACATGATTCGCAAGTCGCCGTTCTTCAGAAGCTATCCCATTGCCGGCGTCACTGCGGTGGGCGCCATTGAGTGGGAAAAGCTGCCGGCAGGCGAGTTGGCCACAGGTCAGCGAGGGGTAAGCATAACTCCCATTGAAACGGCGGGGGTCGGTCAATTCGGTATACATATGGTGCGGGCGGCCTCGAACAGCGGCCGGATTGAGTTGGGGCAAACCATAGAAATTGTCCGGCTTGACCCCGGAGCGGCTGTTGTCAGAAAGGTTTGATTTAATCTTTCTGAAATAGTAGAGTTTATTCCAATATTATCCTGGCTGACGGACACAGGAGAGGACAATACCATGGCAATGTTTGAGGTAATAAAATATGAAGGCCCGAACGATGTGCTGGTATGGCAATGGCCTGGTGATGAGATAGGCTGGGGCAGCCAGGTCATAGTCAATCAGACCCAAGAGGTCCTTTTCTATAAGAACGGCCAGGCGCTGGATTTGCTGGGACCGGGAAGGCACACCCTCCAAACGGCCAATATCCCGATACTCAGAGAGATCTTTAAAATTCCGTTCGGAAAACAGTCCCCCTTTAAGGCCGAGGTCTATTTTATAGATAAAGCGGTGCTCCTGGATGCCAAATGGGGAACGCAGAAACCGATGCCCATTATGGACCCTGTCCTCAATATTTTCCTTCCGGTGCAGGCCCGCGGGCAATTCGGTTTCCGTGTGAGCGACTCCAGGAAGCTGGTCGTTCAACTGGTGGGCACTGTTCCCACTCTTAAAAAAGAGGAAATCATCAATTATTTCCGCGGCGTTATATTGACGAAGACGAAAGACTATATAGCGACCAGACTGATCGAGGATCGGATATCGATTCTGACGGTGAGCGCCTCGCTGCAGGATTTTTCCGAGTCGCTGAAAGTCAGTCTGAAGGATGACTTTGCGGCATACGGCCTTGATGTCATAAATTTCTTCGTCAACGCAATAGATGTCCCGGAAGACGATCCGGAAATCCAGCACGTCAAGAAGGCCATGGCTGATAAAGCCGAATACCGCATCATGGGATCGGATGCCTATCGCATCAAACGCACGTTTGATGTGCTGGAGGCGGCCGCAAGGAATGAAGGCGGCGGCGCAGGCTACATGGGAGCCGGCCTGGGGCTTGGAATGGGAATGGGCGCCGGCGGAAGCTTTGGCACTCTGGCGGGAGGTCTGGTCACTGCCGCCGCTGCGCCGTCTAAGAATATGCTGCCTTCTCCTTCATCAATGATAAGCTGTCCTTCATGTCAGACCCAGATCTTTTCAGCCTATAAGTTCTGCACGGGTTGCGGTTCCGGCCTTGGAACGGCAAATGCTGTCTGTCCCGAGTGCTCGGCCGAAGTGCCTGTGGGAGCGAAATTCTGCGGTCACTGCGGGCTTAAATGGACCGTGACCCTGTGCCCCAAATGCGGAAAGGAGATTCCGCCTGCCGCCAAATTCTGCCAGGGTTGTGGAGCTAAAATGGACCATCAACTAGAAAAATCATGAGCGAACTATTTATCTGCCCCGGTTGCGGGGCCGAAGGCGATATTAATGCCGAGCAGTGCGAGTTTTGCGGCAATCCCTTTGCTCCCCGTCTGGGATCAGGGGGCGGGCAGGATGAGGCGGACCTGATGAAAAAGCTTCCAGAGCTGGAGGCCAAGGCTGCAAAGAAACCGAAGGACGGCCAGCGACAGTATAATCTCGGAGAAGTCTATCACCAACTCGGCAACTACACAAAGGCCCAGGAATGTCTTGAGAAGGCCACGCAGCTTTCTCCAGGCCTGGCAGAGGGATTTTATCTGCTTGCCTGGAATGCCGGAATAAAACACGGATGGATGAATACTGTCGTAGGAGAAAATGCCAAAAAAGCCGCAGCGTTAAATCCCAAATTCAAGCAGGCGCAGGCTTTGGTCCATCTGAGCGCCGGAGTGAAGCACTACTACTACGACAAGTCTAAGCAAGGCGAACAATCGGCTTTGAAGGAGTTTCAAAAGGCCCTGCAACTGGACCCCGATAACACCTATGCTTACTTCTATGCCGGCTGTGTCTGCGAGTTGAGCGGGGATATCAAGCGGGCCATAGACTTCTTTCAGAGGGCAGCTGCGCGTTCCAGACATGATTCAGCTCCCGGCAAGGAGGATGCTAAAATTTTTGCCCGGGTCGGACATCTTTATTACAGGCTGGGCGATATGGCTGCAGCGAAAAAACATTTGACCGAAGCTGCCAAGCTGGATTCGAACAATACGGCAGTCAGGGACATACTCCAATCCATCCGGTAGATTGCGTGCCGGTGTTAACGAAACCGTATCCCGCATGATCCAATAAAGAAGCCCCGGAAGTTTTCCGGGGCTTTCTCGTCGAGGTCAGACGGTTGCGAGCTAAATTTCGCAAGCCTTGCGAGCTGCCAGGCTGCCCTGCCCCGCAGAAACAGCCTGCCATAAAGGACGGGACAAGGTCATTTTCCGCAGGAAAAAGGCGCTTCATTTACAATAAATGTTATTCTTTGCTATATTTACATCAGTAATTTTTAGATAAAGTTTTCAATAACGCCATACGAAACAGGGCCCGGCCGCAAACCTGCAGTTTAAGCCGGGCGTGATTCAGGAGACATCCCACCAGTTATGGCACTTTCCTTTGACCTGAACGACGAGCAAAAGTCGATACGCGACGCTGTCCGCGCTTTCGCCGAAAAGGAAATCCGGCCCAAGGCGCACGACCTCGACCGCCGGGAGGCCTTCTCACCGGAGATCACCAAGCGCATGGGCCAGATGGGGCTCTTCGGCATGACCGTGGACCCGGATTACGGCGGGCAGGGGATGGACTATGTGTCCTATATCATCGCGGTCGAGGAGCTGGCCCGTGTGGACGGCTCCCATGCCGCGACCATGGCCGCCCATAATTCGCTCGGCATCGGCCCCATCTCCTATTTCGGCAGCGAGGAGCAGAAGCGCCGCTATCTCCCC
>JBDRGJ010000020.1:0-4169 GCA_043817835.1 bacterium | reverse complement strand
CAAAGTGGAATTTTCGGAGGCCTTTTGGCATCTCTCACAATCATACCTAATAGGACGGTTTGTGAGAAGCACGTTTTATTATCGGTAAAAATGTAATTTATAGCCGTTATTCAAGAACTGTCTTGATATGCCGGAAATTGAAATAATTTTCCAGAACGCGGAACTGATTGCCGTCAACAAGCCTGCAGGCCTGCTTACGGTGCCGGGAAGGGGAGGAGCCGTTTCTGAACCCTGTCTCACCCGCATCTTAAGGGAAAAGACAGGCGAAAATCTGCTTCCGGTTCATCGTCTGGACAGGGAGGTCAGCGGTGTTGTGATTTTTGCCCGCAATCAGGCTTCACACAGGCGGCTGAACGCACTTTTTGAAGGCAGGGATATCTTTAAGACATATCTTGCCCTTGTCTGCGGCAGAATAGAAAAGGATTCGGGCGAGATAGACAAACCTGTTCGTGAATACGGCTCAGGCAGGATGGGGATATCTGCTGCAGGCAAATCCTCGCTGACAAGGTTTAAGGTCCTTGAGCGTCTGAAAAATCATACTTTGCTGCAGGTAAATCCAGTGACAGGGAGACGGCATCAGATAAGGGTACACCTTTATTCCATCGGCCACCCGGTCGCCGGTGACCCGCTTTACGGTGACAGGAAACTGCAAAATAAATATCCCCGCCTCATGCTCCATTCCGCAGGGCTGGAACTGCCCGTTTCCGGGAAGAAAAAAATCGCTATAAAAGCAGAACCGCCGGAGGAATTTCAGGCGCTTCTTAAATCCCTGTGCTAACCTACTGAAGGGTATAGGGTTTAGGGGATACACCCTTGCAAAGCTCCGGGTGCAAGCGGTTCCCCGGAGGGGGCTCTAACCGGCTCGGGGTAGAGGGTAGAGGAAAAAATTCATCTAGAAAATCCTGGCGGCAATCCAGTAGGTCAGAGCCGATATGATTGCCGCGGCAGGTATGGTCATAATCCAACCCCACACTATCTGTCCGGCCACGCCCCATTTTACCGCGCTCAGGCGTTTGAGAGCCCCGACTCCCATGATGGAGCCCGTTATGGTATGGGTCGTGCTTACAGGCACGCCCATCGAAGAGGCAAGAAAAAGAGTGCAGGCCGCTCCTGTTTCAGCGCAAAATCCATCCACCGGTTTGAGTTTTGTGACCTTTTGTCCCATAGTTTTTACTATTCTCCAGCCGCCGAACATTGTGCCAAGAGCTATGGCTCCGTGGCAGGAAAGAACCACCCATAGCGGAACATAAAAGTGGTCTCCCAGCAATCCGGCGCTGAAAAGAAGGCCAGCAATTATGCCCATGGTTTTCTGTGCGTCGTTGCCGCCATGACCAAGGCTGTAGGCAGCGGCTGAAATCAACTGGCCCTTGCGGAATATATGGTCCACTTTCAACGGCGGAAACCTGTGGAATATCCAATAAACCGCGATACCCATGCTGAGACCCAGAGCGAGGCCCAGTATGGGCGCAATGACTATGAAAGCCAGGATGAGTGCTATTCCCTTCCATATCATGACGGATGCTCCGGCCTTCATGTATGCCGCCCCGATGAGACCTCCCATCAGAGCGTGGGAGGAACTGGTGGGAAGCGCCCAGTACCAGGTTATGATGTTCCATAGGCAGGCCGCCGTGAGGGTGGCGAAAATGACAGTTGGATTCACCACGCTTATATTCACAATGCCTTTTCCGATTGTGCCGGCCACATGTAGACCGAAAAACAGGAAAGCTATGAAATTAAAAAATGCAGCCCATAGCACGGCTCGCTTGGGAGAGAGCACTCTGGTGGAAACCACTGTTGCTATGGAATTGGCTGCGTCGTGCAGGCCGTTGAGGAAGTCAAACACCAGCGCCAGGAATATCAGCAGTACTATGGACAGGGACATCAGCTTTGTTTCACCAGTATGGATTCTATGATCTTGGCAACATGCTCGCACTTGTCAAGCACCACTTCGGCCTGCTCATAGATTTCTTTCCATTTTATCAGCAGTATAGGGTCAGGTGTGCTGTCAAAAAGCTTGCTTATGGAATGCTCCCTCAGCTGATCTCCGACATTCTCCAGCCGGTTTATCTCTATGCAGTAGTCCAGTATGCGCGTGGGGCGGGAAATGTCGCGCAGGCCTGCCACCGCCTTGCCGAGGGCCTTCACCGACTGCTCTATCACATCGGCGAACTGCACCAGTTCTTCGTTAACGGTATTGAGCTTGTACAGCCGCATGCGGCGGGTTATTGAATTGATGTAGTCCACTATGTCGTCCATTTCGTGGGCGAGGGAGTGTATGTCCTCCCTGTCGAACGGCGTGATGAAGGTACGGTTGAGCATATTCGTTATCTCATGGGCGATGGTGTCTCCCTCATGCTCAAGCTCCTTCATTTCCTGTACGCCTTTGTCGTCGAATTTTCCGCTGTGCACAAGGGCCTTAAAATGGTCCGCTGCCTGCTGGGCGTTGACCGCCTGCTGGGCGAAAAGGTCGAAGAATTTCATCTCTTTCGGTATGAATGAAAAGGCCATGATACTCCTCTTGGTCAGATTCGAGGGTAAACTGCCGCTATATTTAAGCAAAAGTCCGGGATGGTGTCCAAAACAAGGGTTTATTTTTAGATACAGGATGGGGTCGGAATCAGCTTTCAATCCTGAATAGAATAACGGGTCAGAAACGGCAGTTCATGCTCAGTCTGTGGACGTTGCCCAGATCTCCGAAAGGCGTCATGGCGTAATCAAATCTTGTACCCATCACCGTAAGTCCGAAACCCGCTCCAAGGCCCGGTCCTGCCGGATTCTGCATTCCGGTTGAAATGGGGGAATAGCCGCCGCGGACAGCAAGGGCAGGCATCACGCGGTATTCGGTTCCGAAACTCAGGCTCGTCTGTCTGTCGTTGACGAGCCGTTTGACGTCCAGCACCATGAGCAGTCCCGGCAGGGCCTCGGCCGCCAGTCCTGCCGAAACCGACAGCGGCAGAGGGTCGGTCTGGCTTATATATCTTAGGCCGGGTCCCATATTCTGGACCGCGAGCCCGGCTGATAGGGGCAGATTCCAGAGTCTGCGGTTGATCCCCAGGTCAACAGCCATTGTGGAAGCGGAATCGGCGCCTATGCTGCTTCTGAGAAATTTAATGCCCGCTCCCAATGCGAACATGCCGAAAGCAGTTCCGTAGGCGGCGCTGAGCACCTGGTCCGATGCTTCAAAGGTTCCTGCTTCGGAGCGGTCCTCTGCACGGGCCGTAATGCCGCCGTGGCTGAGGCGGACTATGCCCAAGCCTAATGCTCCCGCCGAAAGCGGCAGGCCCACTCCGATGGAATCTAAGGAAGAGTCAAGCAGCCATTGCGAGTGCATGGCTCCGAATTCCCGTCTTGTCATGGCCGAGAGGCCTGCAGGGTTCCAGAAGATGGATTCCACTCCGCTGGCTGCCGCCGTATAGGCCGAACCCATCGCAGCCGGCCTGGCCCCCACGCCCATGTTCAAAAGGTCGGCTCCGGCCCTTAACGCCGCAGCGAGCCTGGAACAAGGCAGCATAAGTACGGCAAAAGCGAATATGATGACGCATGGGCGCGCCAGTGCAAGGATAACCCTGCCACTGGCGTGCCGCGTACCTCTGCTCTGCGTGCCGCGTGCCTCCGGCGCTGTTAGCGGCCTGGTGCCACGCGGCCTGTCCGGAATTCCCGGCTTCACGCTTGTGTATTTTCTGCCCCTCATAAACCGCCTCTTCACCCTTTCGCCTTCTTGCCTCTTTTTCTTCTACCCTCATACCCCGAGCCGGTTAGGGCCCCCTCCGGGGAACCGCTTGCACCCGGAGCTTTGCGAGGGTGTATCCCCTATACCCTATCGCACTACCGCGAATTTGCCGGCTTTCTTCAGAACCCTGCCGTCTTTTGCGGCAGTCACCGTATAGTAATAGACTCCGCTTGGGGTATTCTCGTTCCAGGAGTATTCAACCGTATCGCTGCCGGCGTCAAGGCGCTTTTGATGCGCCGGTCTGCCAGAGACGGAAAATATTTTTATTTCAATTACAGCTCCTGCCGAAGTCTCGGCATGGAAGACCGGCCTGCGGCCTGCCCTGGCCGGATTGGGGAAAACGAAAACATTATCAAGCTTGAAGCCGGTGTCCGGGATCTGGGGGGGAGCAGGGTCTGCCACAGGAGGTTCATCGGGAGAGTAGGAGGACATTATCTGA
>JBDRGJ010000019.1:0-11614 GCA_043817835.1 bacterium | reverse complement strand
TGCAATGCACTTTTTTGTCCCTGCGTTTGTCAATAGAAACTGCTTTCAACTGCAATTTTCGGGTTAATGGATAAACCAGCCTATAAAGCGGTCGGAAAATCGGTCGAGCGTGTCGACGGGTGGGAGAAGATCAGCGGCGCGGCCAGGTTCGCCGATGATCTCGAATTCGGCCCGGGGCTTCTCTACGCCTGCATTGTAGAGAGCCCGCACGCGCACGCCCGCATCAGGCGCATCGACACGCGCGCGGCCGAAAAGGTTCCCGGCGTTGTCAAGGTCGTTACGGGCAGTGACTTCCCCTTCAGGTTCGGCCTCTACATGAAGGACCGCTGCGTGTTCGCGCAGGACCGGGTCCGCTTCGCGGGCGAGCAGGTGGCCGCCGTCATCGCATGCGACATGAAAACCGCCAGGCGCGCCGCAGCCCTGGTCAAGGCGGACTATTCGCCACTGCCGCATCTCTTGGACCCGGTCAGGGCCATGGAGAAAGGCTCAACGCTCATTCATCCGGAACTCGGCGGCTACCAGCACGTGCCCTGGTTATTTCCGAAGGCCGGGACGAACATTGCCCACCGGCGCAATATCCGCAAGGGCGACACCGGGAAAGGCTTCGCGGAGGCCGATTTCATCATCGAGGATACCTATTCTGTGCCGCGCTGCGTCCACTGCGCGATCGAGCCGCACGCCGCCGTTGGGCTCCTCGATGCCTCGGGCCGTCTGACGATGTGGACCGCCTCGCAGTCGCCCTTCATTCAGCGCAACCTCTTCGCTGAAGCGCTGTCTTCGCTCGGCCTGTCGCATAAGGACATCCGCGTGATAACGCCCTACGTGGGAGGCGGCTTCGGCGGAAAGGCAGGGGTCTCAATGGAGATTCTCGCCGCGGCCATTGCTACGGCGGTCAGAGGTCAGCCGGTCAAGGTGATGTGGTCCAGGGCGCAGGAATTCCGCAACACTTACCAGCGCCAGGGACTGGTCGCGAAGGTGAAACTCGGCGTCAGGAAAAACGGCCTCATCACAGCGCTTGAGCACACGCTACATTGGGATGCAGGCGCCTACGCGGAGTACGGCGCGAATATTGCCAACGCCGCGGGCCTTTCCGCCGGGGGGCCTTACAAAATCGACAACATCCGGGTTGACTCGCTCTGCATCTACACAAACCTGCCTCCGGGCGGGCCGTACCGCGGCGCCGGTTACCCTGAGTTCTTCTTCGGCCTGGAGTCGCACATCACGCGCGCCGCCGTGCAGATCAAAATGGATCCTGTCGCCTTCCGCCGCAAAAATGCGATCCGGGAAGGCGATGCCCTGCCCTGCAGCGCCATTATGAACCCTAACGGCCTGCGGGAAGCCATCGACAGGACCGCCGCTGCCATTGAGTGGGGCAAGACCGTGAAGCCCCGGGATCCGGACAAGAGCGTCGGAAAGAGTCTGGTGATATTCTGGAAGGCGCCGGCCATACCGCCCAACGCGGCATCCTCGGCGTTTCTCAAATTCAACGAAGACGGCAGTCTCAACATCCTTATCTCAGGCATGGAGATTGGCCAGGGGCTTTTGACCATTATCGCGCAAATCGCCTCAGAGATACTCACCGTGCCCGTCTCAAAGATCCGGGTCGAAACCCCTGACACGGACCGCAGTCCCTACCAATGGCAGACCGTGGCTTCTTATGTCACCTATGCATGCGGCAACGCGGTCAAGCTTGCGGCGCTGGACGCACGCGGGCAAATCTTAGATCTTGTTGCGCGCGTTCTGCATTTTGCGAAAGCCTCGCTCTACCTGGAAGACGAAAAAGTCAGGTGCCGCGCCAGGCCCGGCTGGGGGCTGCCGCTTAAAGACTTCGTCATCGCGGGAATCCGTGCGGAGGACCACACCTTCAAGGGAGGGCCTGTCATGGGCCGCGGCGTGTACATGCCAAAGTTCTCCACGGCCGTCAACGCCCCTCAGAGAGGCCGGGGCAGGCGTACGAACGCGCACTACAGTACGGGGGCGGGCGGAATCGTGCTTGAAATCGACAGGCGGACCGGCAAGATGAAGGTCCTCAAGGCGGCTATTGCGGTGGACGCAGGCAGGGCCATCAACCCGGTCCTCGTCAGAGGCCAAATCACGGGCGGGCTTCTGCAGGGCCTTGCCACGGTTCTTTACGAGGACATGCGCTACGACAGGAAAGGCCGGCTGTTGAACCCCAACTTTTCGGATTACAAGATCCCGACCGCGCTGGACATCCCGGAGGAAGTGATCCCCGTCATAGTCGAGTCGCCCCGGCACGGCGGCCCGTTCGGCGCCTGCGGCATAGGCCAACATCCGATGATCCCGGTGGCGGCGATGGTCGCCAATGCCCTTGAGGACGCAACCGGGCTGCGGATCAAGTCCATGCCGCTTACTGCGGAAAAAATAGTGCATGAACTGAAAAAGAAGCGGGGCACGGTAATATGAAAGACGAATTATGCCGGCTCTCTGCTGAGGAAACCGCGGCATTAATACGAAAAAAACAGATTTCGCCGGTTGAGGTTGTCGTTGCGACGCTGGAGCGGATAGAGCGGTTAAATCCGGAATTGAACGCGTTCTGCACGGTTGCCGCGGAATCGGCCCGTAAAGAAGCGATGGCGGCCGAGAAGGCGGTAATGCGGTCCGGCGCTGAACTAGGCCCTCTTCACGGAATCCCTTTTTCGGTGAAAGATCTTCTGGCCACCAAGGGGGTACGCACAACCTGGGGATCAAAAATATACGCCGGCGACATCCCCGACGAAGACGCTCCCGCGGTTGGACGAATGCGCAAAGCCGGAGCAATCATGATCGGCAAGACAAACACGCCGGAGTTCGGCTGGCTCGGCGTGACGCACAATCGCTTATTCGGCATTACGCGAAATCCCTGGAATCCGGAAATGACGAGCGGCGGCTCAAGCGGCGGAGCCGCGGCTGCGGTGGCTTCCGGGATGGGGCCGATTGCTCTTGGTTCGGACGTGGGCGGCTCAATCAGAATTCCGGCCTCGTTCTGCGGAATTTTCGGATTCAAACCATCATACGGACGCGTGCCTATTTATCCTCACGGAACATATTGGAGCATGGCGCACGTGGGCCCGATGACCAGGACGGTCCGGGACGCGGCGCTCATGATGAATGTTTTAGCCGGACCGGATGAGCGCGATCAGTATTCTCTGCCGGATGACGGAACGGACTACGTCAAAGAATCCGGTCTTGATTTAAAAGGGCTGAAAATGGCCTGGAGTCCAGCGCTCGGCCGCAGCGTCGTTGATTCCGAAGTAAAGACGCTCTGCGAAAATGCCGCAATGCGTTTCAGCGAATTCGGCTGCGAGGTTGAGGCAGTTGATCCAAAATGGCCGGATCCGCACTGTATCTGGAGCACTCTGTTTTACGGAGGCTGCGCGGCCCGCGCAGCGCCCCTTCTCGAAGATCATCGGCAGGATCTGGAACCGGGGCTGGTTCACATGACGGAAGAAATAATGCGGTGGCCTTCCGGAAAGCACATTCGGGCTTGTGGAAATCGTCCCACATTTTATGACAGCACGCGAAAATTTTTCTCAATATACGGTTTGCTGCTTGCTCCCACGGTTATCTGTCCGCCGTTCGATGCCGGATTGGAGCATCCCCGGGAAGTCGCCGGCAGAACGCTTGAGCCGTACCGCTGGCTTTCTGCGACCTATCCGTTAATCTGACCGGCCAGCCGGCAGCGACAGTTCCCTGCGGCTTTACCAGGGGCGGCCTTCCGGTCGGGCTGCAGATTGTGGGCGCACGTTTTGCCGACGCGCTGGTGCTCAGGGCCGCGGCCGCCTTTGAAAATCTGCGGCCATGGACTTTCGTCGACGAAACGGAATGATACGCCGTGATATGAAAAAATCATCCGGACAAAAAAAAATATCATACGGCATCATCGGATGCGGCGATGTTTTCCTGAAACACGCCGAAGCGGTCAGGAAAAATCCGGAAAGCAGGCTCGCGGCCGTTTTTGATATACGGAAAAGCCGGGGCAGGGCGGCCTCGCTCCGCTACCGCTGCGAAGCGAAGCCTGCTATCGAGGCCATGCTCGGCGATAAAAACATTGACGTCGTGGGTCTGTGCACCCCGCACAACATCCATAAGCAACAGGTTCTGAAAACCATCCGGGCAGGAAAGCACTGCATCTGTGAAAAGCCGTTTTGTCTGAATTCGCGGGACGGCAGGGCGATTCTGCGGGACAAGCACTGCCGAAAAAATATTTTCGTCGTTTTTCAGGTGCGATTCCATCCTGCCGTCCAGTTTCTGCTTCACCTGATCCGCGCCGGCGAACTCGGAAAAATACGCCTGTGCACGGTGAACGTGAGGAAGAACAGGGACAATATTTATTTTAAAAATGACTGGCGAAAAAGCCGCAAAAAAGCCGGGGGAATACTTTTCAGCCATGGCATTCACGCCCTTGATCTTATGTTTAAAATCTGCGGCCGTCCGAAGACCGTCTGCGGATTCATGAAGAACGTACGGAAATTTACCGACATCGAGGACTTTTGCCTTGCCAGTGTCGAGTTTGAAAACGGCGCTCTGGGCAGCATCGAGGTGACGACATACGCGAAAAACCGCAATTATGAGAACTCCATTTTCGTCATCGGAGACCGCGGCAGCATAAAAATCGGTGGTTGCGCTTTTGATAAAATCGAATATCTGAATCTGGCGGACGGGCGGGGCATGAAGGAAATTACCGGTGCCCGCCGAAACGGTCACGAACGGTTCATCGCGGCGGTAAATGATTATCTCCTGCGAAGACGCCGTCATATTGATCTGCCTTTCGCCGAGGATGGAATGCGGGTAGCCGCTTTTATTGAAAAAATATATCGAAAAATCGCCAGACAGCCCGCATGACGGCGGAAATAACAAACGTTGAAGTCAGTTTTGGGCGCTATCCGCTTGCAAGACCTCTTAAAATATCCCCGGGCGTCATTCGGGATGTGCCACAGGTTTTTGTTGTCGCAGATGTGCGCGCCGGCGGAAAAAGCGTTGCCGGGCTCGGTCATGCCAGTTCCAGCGTTTTATGGGCGGACAGAAGAACTCTGAAGCCCGAAGAAAAAGAAAGTCAGCTCAAAAAATGCCTCGCGGAAACAGCTCGCAAACTTCGCAAGTTTGTTTTTTCAAGCCCCTTTGATTTTTATAACTTTTTTGTTCTGCGCAATACCTCCGAACTGCCGGATCTTTCATACGTGATGGCCCTGTCGCCGATAGACATGGCTATCTGGGATGCGTATGCAAAGCTGCGGGGGCTGCATGTCTTTGATCTTCCCGGAGTGCGGACAAGAACTGATTACGCCGAACCGCAAAAAGTTGCGGTGATGCACCTGATCTCCGTCGAAGACGACCTTGATGGCGTCAGAGACTCCATTGTCCGTGAAGGAATTTCCTTTTTTAAAATAAAGCTGGCCGGAATACCGGCAGCGGATGCCGGACGCGTAAACGCTGTCTGCGGAATCAGCGGCGTTGCAAAAGTCGCCGCCGACGCGAATGAGGCGTATCCGTCTGCCGAAAAATTGGAGGAATTCTTCCTCATGCTGGATGAAAAGGTGCGCGATGATATCTTATTTCTTGAACAACCGTTCCCGCGGGATTCGTCAATATCTGCCTGGGGGTTTAAGAAAAAAACCCCGATTTTCGCCGATGAAAGCTACGCTTACCCTGTGGATATCAAAAAAGTGTTTCAACGCGGATATTCGGGCGCGGCCATGAAACCTCATGCCAAAACATTTTCCGGCACCCTTCTTGCACTGGATGATGTGCGGAAAAACGGCATGTCCTTTGCGTTTACGGATCTGACAACTGCTCCCCCGATCGGATATGCGGTGGGACTTATGTGCGGCGCGAGGTTAAGCGGAGTTGGCGGGGTGGAGCTCAATGGCAGTCAATATTATCGGGACTGGGACAATCTCATAACGCTGGGATTCCCGGACATGCGCGACGCCTTTCGGGCACAAAACGGCTGCATCAGGGCGGACGCGCTTTTTACGAAAGAAGGCTGGGGGATTTCCGATGAAGCGTTTAAAAAATATGCGGGCTTAGTCAAAGAGTGAGATGCAGTCTTCTATCTCAGTTTGGATACCACCAGCTGAAATTTGCCCATTTTCGTCCTTGGAATGCTGGCTACAAAATTCAGTTTTATTTCTATTTTTTCATCAATTAAATCATGTACGTATTTTATTAGTTTTTTTTCGTCGTTTTCCGAGAAACCGTCTCTTTTTACGATATTTATGACAACTTCTGTTTCTTTCTCCTGAACGAATTGGCATTCTTTGATGTTTTTAAGCTCCCCGATTATCGGGGAAAGTTCGTGTGCCCCGAAAAACTTGTTTTTATATCTGAATACTTTTATTCTCCCGTCAAAGGATTCCAGCAGAGGCAATCCGCGTCCGCAGGGGCAGGAAGTTTCTGAAATGGCGCTGATATCTCCCGTTACATATCTTATTAAAGGCATGGCATAGTTGTGAAGCGGGGTGGCCATAATCCTGCCGATTTTACCATCCGGCAACAACTCCCCGTTATTATCGATTATTTCCGTGATACCTCTCTCCATATCAAGGTGCATTCCGTTTTGCCGCAGACATTCAGCGGCGGATATCGCCTGTTCCGTGCAGTTGTATTGATCATAAACTTTACACCCGAACTGCCTCCCGATTAATTCTCTCTGGTAGGGAAACAGGTTTTCACTGGTAGCGGTAATAACCCGGGACGTGATGTCATTGATGTTATGCTCCTGGAGATATCCGGCAAAATCATAAAGCACTGATGGAGCGCCGCGAATACATGCCGGTTTGAATTTCCTGATTAATTCCAATTTTTTCTCCCAATGGAACAGACCTTCGCGCAATCCGGTCAATTGCAGGTATTTATTTTGAGGGGTGAAAATAGCATCCGGTTGTTCAGATTGAGGGATAAAAACATTCTCCGGCACCACACCCGTTATCCGTATTTTTCTTTTATATCCGGTAATTCCCAAATAAGCATGGTGTCTTTGAAAAAACGCATAATCACGATATGCGTACCTCATGTCACTGAAAAATTCCATGGGAACACCGGTGGTTCCGCTTGTTCTGCCGGATAATAAATATTTTCTGTCAACCTCCCCGGATATCAGCCTGTCCGGGTTTTTGACGACATCTTCCTTGGTCAAAAACGGCAGCTTTCTTAAATCTTTTATTGAATTAAAATTATCGGGAGTCAGATTGTTTTTAATAAAAATATCTCTATAGTACGGAACATTTTTGAAGGCATGGTCTAAAAGCTGTTTCAGTTTTTCTGTCTGGTATTGTTCCAATTGCCGGCGGGTAAACCATTGGGAAAGAGCCAGAAATTTACGGAATTTGCGGTACTCCGCATCGCCGAAATGCCGGTTTAAAAATATACAAGTGTTGCCTGCCAATTCCTGCAGCCAGTAAGGGCTGTCTAACCCGATATTATTTGATATAAGGCGCTCAAGACACCAAATGCCGTGCATAATTCCATGCGTCAGGAAATAATGCAAGGATCCATTTTGTCTTTTTTGATGGCACATATTATACAGCCAGCCGGCTAACGAAAAAATACACGGAGAAAGATTGCGCGCGTGAGCAGAAAAATTTAAAATAAAGTATACTACTTTTTCAAAAAATATATGAGGACATTGAAACTGTTGTGTCTAATCATTGTTGCGGCAATCCTGTCTGATACGCACTATGCTCCGGCCGCTGCCCCGCTCCGCGCGATAAGCGCTTCGGGGACTGCGGCAAAGGAGCACGACCCTGCCGCTGAACCCGTAAAGCTGATATATGCCCTCCCCGTGGCCGTGCCTTCCGCCGTTGCGTACCTTGCGATTGAAAAGGGATTCTTCAGGGATGCGGGACTTGATGTTGAGGCAAAGATGTTCTCTTCAGGCCGCGAGGCCCTGGTGGCCCTCCTTGCCGGACAGGCCCAGATACAGACCGTTTCGGAGACTCCTGTGGTCCACGCGATAATCCAGGGCAACAATATAATGACGGTTGCCACCATAGCCGTGCACTCCGAAGCCAAGCTCATTGTCCGCAAGGATCATGGTATATCAAAACCTCAGGATCTGATAGGCAAACGCGTGGCAACATATCCCGGAACGAATTCGGACTATTTCATGTACGAATTCTTCAGGGAAAACAAGATTCCATTGAATCAGGTCAAGGTCACCAACATGGAACCTCCTGAGATGGTCGTCGCTTTTGTCAAAGGCGATATTGACGCCTATTTTGCCTGGGAGCCGCATATCTACTACGGCAGGAAACACCTCGCAGACAAGTCGGTTGTTTTCTATCCGGGGGAACTGTACCGGGGCTGGTCGATGGTCAACATGGACCCTGAATTTGTCCGAAAAAACCCGGAAACGGTGCGCAAAATCATCCGCGCCTTCCTGAAAACCGAAGAGTTCATCGCCGGACATCCGAAAGAAGCGATGCGGCTGACCGCAAAATGGCTCAAAATAGATGAGGAACTCCTCAAAGCACTGTGGAAAAACATTGTCTTCAAGGTGGAACTGGACCGCAAACTCCCGGAGATGATGAGAAAACAGGGGCTGTGGGCTCTCGATCTGACCAAAAGCAAGAAGCCACTGCCTGATTTCCGCAAGTTTATTTATGACAAAGCTCTTAACAAAGAGAAGCCTTCAGCTGTCAGATTTTAAAGACAGCTTTACTTTCCTGATCACATTGGCCGTTGCCGCCCTGCTTTGGGAAGGCCTTTCCCGTTCAGGCATCTATCCTCCCCACCTGTTCCCTCCGCCTACGCTGGTCCTGCGCGCGCTGGGAGAAATGGCCGCTTCCGGGGAGCTTTGGACGGACATCAGGGCGAGCGGCCTGCGCTGGATTCTCGGCCTTATCCTGGGAAATTTTCTGGGTATTTCCCTGGGCGTAATGACAGGCACAATCCCGCTACTCAAAAACAGCGCGGGGCAGCTCCTGAATCTCCTGCGCACCATCCCGTTCATAGTCCTGCTTCCCCTGGCTATACTCTGGTTCGGTCTGGGCGAGATGGAAAAGATATTGTTTGTCGCATGGGGCGCCGTCTTTCCGGTCTGGCTCAACACCCAGGCCGGGGTCATGCGAGTTGAGCGGGAATACATCTGGGCAGCCCGGTGCCTGGGCGCGAAAGGAGCCAGGCTTTACTGGGAGATACACATGCACCGCTGCCTTCCTTTCATAATGTCCGGCATCCGCATATCCATCGCCACGGCGCTGTTCGGCCTGGGGGCCGCCGAGATGTCCGGGGCTTTTGAGGGGGTCGCCTACCGGATATTCTACTCCCGCGAAATGTTTCAGACCGAGAAGATGATGGCGGGCATCGTGGTCGTGACGTTCCTGGGTTTTGCTCTGGACCGGGGCTTTGTCCGGATTGCCGGCCGGCTTATCCCGTGGTGGCGCGAGGAAGCCGATGAACGCTGAAGCCAAAATTAAATTTCTGGACGTCTCCAAATCCTATCTGCAGGGGGAACTTTCAATCCGGGCAGTCGCCGGATTAAGCTTTTCGGTCCGCATCCGGGAATTTGTCTGCATCATCGGGCCTTCGGGGTGCGGAAAATCCACACTGCTTAATCTCGCCGCAGGGTTTCTCATGCCGTCCTCAGGCTCGGTCAGAATCGACGGCCGCGAAGTTGCCGGACCCGGCACTGACCGCGGTATGGTGTTTCAGACGCATAACCTGTTTCCCTGGGAAACGGTGCGCGGCAATATTGAATTCGGCCCACGCATGAAGGGGATGTCAAAAGATGAAAGGAACTCTGTAATGCGCAGGAATCTTGAAGATGTCGGTCTGCTGGATTTCGCCTCAAGCTACCCGCATCAGCTCAGCATGGGTATGCAGCAGCGGGTGGGTCTGGCGCGGGCTTTTGCCAACGATCCGGAAATCCTGCTGATGGATGAACCTTTCGGCTCTCTGGATGCGCTGACTCGCCTGCAGATGCAGGAACTTCTGATGTCAATCTGGGAAAAGCACAGAAAAACGGTTCTTTTTGTCACGCACGACGTGGAAGAAGCGCTGCTTCTGGCCGACCGCATACTGATTCTTTCCTCACGGCCCTGCAGCATCGTCCGGGAAGTATCTATCAGTCTTCCGCGGCCGCGAAAACACCTGCAACTCAATAATCCGGGGGTCATTGCGGTCAAGGAGGAAATATTATCTCTGCTGGCCGATAGATGCTCTTCTGCGATTCAATAGGTTCGCCGTTCCCCGTTCAAGGTTTTCCAACATCTGGTAAAATCCCAAATTCCAATATCTAAATCCCAGACAAATCCAAAATTCCAAATCTGAAACGATTTTTTAAGTTTAGGATTTAGAGATTAGAATTTAGAATTTCCGGTTTCTCAACTGAGAAATCCGGATTAAATCCCAAACAAATTCAAAGCTCAAATAAAAACCTTGTTTACACTTTTCCAAAATTGAGCCGAATATTTTTGTAAATTCCAGGGCTTCCTGAATCAAAGCTTCTCTTTCTGCGGCAAATTCTTCTTTCGGTTCCGTTAATCTCAGCCAGTATTTTCCCTCTTTCGCTTCTTTCCGGCAGATCCGTATTCGCATTAAAAAGTCTTTCTTGCCAAGCGACTCATTCGCTTCAATGTAATTGGCTC
This sequence comes from bacterium, assembly GCA_043817835.1. Taxonomy (GTDB): domain Bacteria; phylum Elusimicrobiota; class Elusimicrobia; order Elusimicrobiales; family CAZFMJ01; genus JBDRGJ01. The sequence continues at coordinate 1,028 of JBDRGJ010000019.1, read as the reverse complement.
CGACAGATCCTGCGGCTCTCACAAGCTGTTTGGCATTTTCAATGTTTGATATTGTTTTGGGCAGACTATTCGCGTAACGGTCGACTTTTTGTGCAAAAGCGAATGTCCTGTCTTCCAAATCATACTGTTTTGGATTTTGGTATTGTTTGGGATTTAGAATTTGGGATTTAGAATTTTCCATACGTTTGGGATTTAGAGTTTAGAATTTGGGATTTCGGATTCCTCAATTGAGGAATCCGGCTTAGTTATAAAAAATCCCGGCCGCACGTCTTCTCATCGTCCGGAAGGACGGGCCAGATATCGGGAAGAGTGCCGGCCAGTTCGGCGTAGAGTGCTGCGACATTTCCGATAACCACCTGCCGCCGTTTGCTTTCCCTCAAAAAGCCGCGATGTTCGAATTTTTTCAATACGCGCATCGTCGTCTCCGGCGTTGTGCCCGCCACCTCTCCTATCTCCGCGCGTGTTATGGGCAGGACAGCGCCAAATTTGTGATGCAGATACATCAGCGCCGCCGCCAGGCGGATTGGGACGGGTTCATGGGCAAGAAGAATCTGGGACTCCAGAAAGGTCTGGCGCTCGAACAGGACGCGCGTTATCGCGCGCACAAGTTCCGGATGCCGTTCCATCTGGCGCAGCACGGTTTCCTTGGGGATGGCGGCCAGGCGGGAGTTCCTTATCGCCTGCACTGCGCACATGCAGGAGCGCGATGAAGCGCGCGCAGTCCGAATATGTCCCCCTCGGTGAATAATTCGACGCTGACCCTGTTGCCTTTCAGACTGCACCGGTTTATGCAGACCATCCCCTCCAATATGACCCATAACTCGCGCGCCGGATCCTTCACCTGATATATGTATTGGCCATGGGTATAATACCGCAGCGCAGCCCCCTGTGCCAGCCCTTTCAGGGCCGGTACAGGGACATTGCGCAATGCAGGGGTTCTGTTTTTGAAGAACGAAAACAGGCGCTCCTCATATCGGGCAGGATTATCGGACCTGTGATTGATATTGAAATAAGGGGAGTCAGGCATT
>JBDRGJ010000018.1:0-12255 GCA_043817835.1 bacterium | reverse complement strand
CTCTGACATTCGCCAACAGCCTGCCGGTAGGCTTCATAGCCGGGCCCTGCGTCATCGAGTCTGCTGCTGCTTTTAAATCCGCGGCCGGACGTCTGAAAAATATTTTCTCGGCCGCAGGAGTAAAATTCATATTGAAAGCATCCTTCGACAAAGCCAACAGGACATCACATAAATCTTCCAGGGGAGTGGGGATGGAGACGGGCCTAAGGCTGATAAAGGAAATAAAAGATAAATTACGCCTGCCTGTGACGGCAGACGTGCATGAGCCTTGGCAGGCGGCAAAGGTGGCAAAAGTCGCGGATCTCCTGCAGATTCCGGCTTTTCTCTGCAGGCAGACGGATTTGCTTTTGGCCTGCGCCGACACCGGCAGGGCAATCAACGTCAAGAAAGGCCAGTTCCTCTCCCCCCTGGACATTGTTAATGCCATACGCAAGATAGAATCGCGCGGGAACAAATCCATAATGATCACGGAAAGGGGGACGTTTTTCGGCTACGGAGACCTCGTGGTGGACATGCGCTCCCTGGAAATAATGAAGGAGACAGGCTACCCCGTAATTTTTGATTCGACTCATTCGGTCCAGCGCCCCGGCGGGCTTGGAAATGCCACAGGCGGAGACATACGCTTCACACCAGTTCTGGCCAGGGCGGCAGCCGCAATCGGGATAGCAGGCATATTCATGGAAGCCCATCCCGATCCCGCGCAAGCCCTCTCTGACGGGCCGAATTCTCTCGACTTGAAGAATGTTAAAAAACTCGTTAGCATAGTCCGTAGAATTGACAGGATTGTTAAAAAATTACCAGGGAAATAGAAAGATCACCAAGATTGTGAAAGATTTAAAAATTACGAAAGGATTGAAAAAAAATAATCAATCTTGCAATTCTGGCAATCTTGCAATTTTTCTTAATTTTAATTCTTAATCTTGCAATCTGAAGGAAAGGAATACTCTATATGAAATGCCCCAACTGCAGCCAGGAGAACAAATCCACGTTAAAATTCTGTAAAAAATGCGGCAGGGATATGACCATGCCCCCTGTCTGGTTTCCGGATTGGCGATGGCATCTGAAAGCTCTCTGCTGGATATATCTGGCCCTGATAATCGGTTTTTTCGCGGTGCGCCATGTATTGCACAAGCTTCCTCCGCCATACCACATGCGGAACATCCCGCCCGAAATGACGCCCTGGCTGTTCCCGCATAATAAACCGGCACAATGAAGACCGCAATGACTAGAACTCATTTCAAAACCGCACTCGGAAGCGAAATCTCGGATTTTGCGACGAGTCGAAGCAGGCTGAGGCGAGCATACTCTGACGGAGTATGTAAGTCGAAGACTGCAATGACGCAGGCCAAAAGCCGAGATTGCAGCCCGAAAGTAGGTTTTGAAATGAGTTCTAACATATCTGACCGCAGACTCCTGGTTTGCGCCAGAAAAACTCTGATGGTGGAAGGAAAAGCCGTCATAGGTTTGTCCCGGCTCATCGGCAAGGATTTCACAAGGGCCGTACGGCTTATTGCCGCCAGCCCCGGCAGGGTGGCAGTAATCGGCATAGGAAAGTCCGGCCTGATAGGCCGCAAGCTCGCTTCGACTTTCTCTTCGACCGGTACGGCGGCTGTTTTCCTGCACCCGGTGGAATGCCTGCACGGGGACATGGGAATGCTGGCAGGCTGCGAAGTGGTGCTTGCGCTTTCATACTCCGGGGAAACCGAAGAACTGAGCAACCTCATCCCCCTTCTCAGGAACAGGAATCTGGGCATAATCGCCATAACCGGCAAGCCGCGCTCCAGCCTGGCCAGACTTGCCGACATAACACTTCACCTTCCGATAAAAAGAGAGGCATGCCCCTACAACATCACTCCGACCGCATCCACCACCGCCATGCTGGCGCTGGGGGATGCAATGGCGCTGACCCTCATGAAACTGAGGGGATTCGGGAAAGCGGACTTCGCGCGCCTGCATCCAGGCGGCGCACTTGGAAGGCTCCTGACGGTCAAAGTAAGCGACATCATGGCCACAGGCAGAAACAACCCGGTGATAAGGGAATCCAGCCCGGTGCGGAAAGCGCTGTGCGTCATGACTAAAACCCGGGCCGGGGCCACCTCGGTGGTGGATGCCAGGGGGCGCCTGTGCGGCTTCTTCACCGACGGCGACCTGCGCCGCAGCCTGCAGAAAAACAGGCTCGCCCTGGATCTTCAGGTCAGAAAAGTAATGACCAAAAAACCTGTCCGCGTCTTTCCCGACACCATGGCCGCGCAGGCCGCCAGAATAATTTCAGAGCGCAGGGTGGACAACCTGCCGGTGGTGGACAGAAAAACAGGTGTTCCCGTAGGGATGCTGGACGAGCGGGATCTTCTTGCCGAGGGTTTTAATTAGTGCTTAAAATAATTCCATTAATCTTTTCTCTGCTGCTCTGCGCCTGCCGCGAAGCCGGAGAGAGCGTGAGTTCGGGTGATGCCGGCCCTGTACAGCAGATGAGCGGGCTTACAATGCGCGCGATGAACAGAGGCTTCTACACCTGGGACCTGACTTCCGATTTTGCCGTTCTTGCCGAGGCCGAAAGCAAAGCACGCCTGACCAATCCCAAAATCAACTTTCACAGGCAGGGGAAAATCGTCTCCAGGGTCAGCGCGCTGCGCGGCACGCTTTTCACAGCCACAAAGGACATGGAACTTCGGGACAATGTCGTGGTCAACGCCGTGGAAGACGAATCCGTCCTTAAAGGAAAAACCCTTTATTTTACCTCGGCAACCGACAAGATATGGAGCAGGGACAGCGTCACGCTGTACCAGCAGGGCAGCGTGGTGAAAGGAAAAGGCTTTTTTGCCAATCCGGACCTGTCCGAGATAGTGATAGAAAAGCAGAAAACAATTTTTGAAAAATCGTGAAAAAAATAGTTTTACTCGCCATTTTTTCTGTCTGGACCGCTGAGCTCCATGAGCTTCACGCGGTTGAATCCAAGAAAACATCCTTCTCTTCCCCTTCCCTGGCCGGCGGCGTGGTGCGCAGCGAGAAGTGGATAATACGACGGGACAAGGGAGAGGAGGAGTTCGAAGGCAATGTATCCTACAATCAGGGCGGCCATCAGTTTAAAGCGGATTGGGCGCTCTACCGCAAAAACCTGGGCCGATGGGATGCGAAGAAAAACATTTACGGAAGCAGGCTCTGGCCGGACGGTTCCAGAACGCAGTGCTACGGCGACAGCGCCGAATTTTTCCAGGAATCCCTGCCCGACGGACGGCAGGCGGGCGGTCGGAGCATAGTTTATGCCGGCGAATCCCTCAGGGTTAAACTGATTCACGAAGAACCTAGCTATGGAATATGGAATTCTCTTTCCGACAAGGCCGTCCTGGAACAGAAGAATTCGACTCTCCATCTGTCCGGGAATGTGTTTTTTACCCGCGAGGACATGCAGTCCTGGAGCGACACGGCGATATATGACAATCTGTCATCCACCCTTTTTCTGACCGGCGGCCCCCCGGTCATGACCGGAATCCGCAACAAATACGACCTGGCTATGCAGGCCGAGTCCATAACACTTCTGCGCTACCCCGAAAAGATAACCGGCAGGGGCAACGTGCGCGGCTGGGTCAGACGCGCGCAGAAACCGACAGGCGAAACGGCGAACGGGCGAACCGGAGAATCAGCGAGAAAGTCAGAAAGTGAGAAAGTCAAAAAATAAGATGGAATTAAGATCCGAAGGCCTTGAGAAAAGTTATGCCAAGCGCAAGGTGGTGCGCGGAGTCGACATCAGGATCAACTCTGGCGAAATATGCGGCTTGCTTGGCCCCAACGGCGCCGGCAAAACTACCACTTTTCACATGCTTGTCGGTTTCATCCGGCCGGATGCCGGCAGAATACTGGTGGACGGCATAGACGTGACAAATGCCCCCATGTACGAAAGAGCCCGCTCCGGGATAGGCTATCTGGCACAGGAGCCTACCGTTTTCAGGGGACTGAGCGTCGAGGACAACCTGCGGGCCATACTGGAACGCACCATCCCCGGCACTTTAGAGCAGATGCGGCGGGTCAAGGCCCTCCTGGAGGAATTCGGCCTGTGGGACCTGAGAAAGCAAAAGGCCTGGAGCCTTTCCGGCGGGGAAAAACGCCGCCTGGAAGTGGCCAGAGCCATGATAAACGAACCCAGGATAATTCTTCTGGACGAGCCTTTTGTGGGCATCGATCCCATCACAGTCAGCGACCTCAGAAAAACCATTTTCATGCTGAAGGATAAGGGGATAGGCGTGCTTGTCACTGATCACAACGTCAGGGAAACTCTCTCCATAACGGAAAGGGCATATCTGATTCACGACGGGACGATATTGATAGAAGGAAAAGCCGACCAGCTTCTGCACGACGAAAAGGCCCGCAAACTGTATCTCGGCGAAGATTTTAAAATGTAACGGAGACTGGAACTGACAATCCGGAAATAATTCCGCATTATTAAGTTTTCAGGTGAAAATTTCAAGGTGAGTGTGAAGCCTGTGTCTACGGGCTTTTTTTACGGCGCAATCATATGTTTTTTCGGCTTTGGCAGTATGACCCGAGCTGTAAAGCACTCCTGCAGATGAAAGTCCGGCAAGTATTTCCCCCCTCATTTCAGCCCTGCCTTTGAATAGTTTGCGTGCTTCGGAAAAACAGGCCAAAGCTTTGCGGATTTTTCCCCGTCTGGCGAATATCTGCCCTTTGCCCCATTCCACAAAACCCAGGTCTGCCTTATCCTCAAGCAGGGAATAAAGCCTGTGGGCCCGATTATATCCCGCCATAGCTTTGTCCAAATCACCTTTCTGGCGCAGGGCATTGGCAAGTCCGCACTCGGCATAAGCCCTGGCAAAAAAATCCTGCGAATTGCGGAAAATAGCAGCAGCTGCCCGGTATTTTTTTTCCGAAAAAGGGATGCGGCCCGCCACCCGGAAAACACCGGCCAAACCGAACAAAGCATAACCCTCTGCTGACTTGTCTCTGTTTTTTTTTGCCAGCTTCAAAGCTTTTCTGAAAGCCGCAATCGACAGCGAATATCTTCCTTCCAAACGATGAATTCCCCCGATTGCCCACCATAGAAATCCTTCGGCGGTCCCGTCTCCGGCCTTATGGTAGTCTTTTATCAGGATTTGCAGTTTTTTCAGCGCTGCCGCATGGAAGCCTTTTGCCCTCACAGCCATGGTTTTTTCGACCCTGGCCCGTAATTCAAGCGAAAGCAATGAATGCTTCGATGCCGTCCTGCATGCCTGTTCAGCCACAACAGCCGCTTCATCCGGCATGCCAAGGGCGCGCTGACAGGCTGCCAATCCTATAAGGGATTCCGCAAGAAGGGGCGGCTCGTTCTTTGAAAGAGCGGATGCTTTTTTATATGCCGGCAGTGCCAGCGCAAAAAAGCCTGCATTGCGCTGCGCCTCCCCCTCAAGAAAAGCAGCCTCTCCCCTCATGACCGGATGAATCCTGCGTGATTTGAGCAGCTTTAAAGCATTTTTCGGCTTCCCGGCCTCTATCAATCGCCTTGCTCCGGCAATTTTGTCAATCATTTCAATCCTCTTCTTGCACATACTTTTATAAGCGGACACCCTGAGCACTCCGGTGTTTTTCTGCAATGCTCCTTGCACAGTCTGACTATGAGGGCGTGGAACTCCTGCCAGATTTTGACAGAGCGCGGCAAACCGGCCTCAAAAAAATCCTGCGCCTGATGATATGTCCCGCATTTAAACCACGCCATCCTTTCGCACAGCCGCAGGGTGTACGCGTCAACCACAAACTTCGGCCTTTCTGCCGCGTAAAGCATGATGGAATCCGCCGTCTCCGGACCCACTCCGTGCAGTCCCAGGAGTTCCTTCCTCAGCGTGTCCAGCGAAGCGCGCTTCAGCCATTCGGCGACGCCTTCCGGATGTTTCTTGAGAATGTGGGAGCAGAACCTTCTGACCCTTGCTTCTTTTTGGATAAAAAATCCGGAAGGCCGTATCAGGCGTCTCATCTTTGACGCAGGAGCATTAAGCACGGCTGATGGAGAAAGCAGGCCCGCCCTGTTGAGATTTTCCAGGGCCCTTTCCGCATTTCTCCAGGCTACATTCTGGGTAAGTATCGCTCCGAGACAAATTTCAAATTTATTGCGCCCGCTAAGCTTAGGCCATATTCCCTGATGATAATGCGCAGCGGTCTTTCCTTCCGGCGTGAACGGCCTGCCCTGCGTGCCGCGTGCCTCGACTCCGTCGTACCCCCGGCCTCGGCTCTTGCCGTCCTTCCACGCTTTGCGGCCTTGGGAAGGGCTGGCGCTGTAGGGTGGTGCTGGCGTAGTTAGCGGCCACCAGCCCTGCGGACCGAAACTGCGCAGGAGAAGCGAATAGACCTCACGGGGAGAGATTATTTTCCGGAAAGAAGTCTGTTTATCTCGTTGAGCAGGTCTTCGAGCCGGTAGGGCTTCTTCATGAAGTTGTTTATGCCGCATGACCTGATTTTCTCCAAGTCGTCCGGTTTGCCCAGGGTTGAGACGACGAGTATGGGGATGCGTCTTGTGGAATTATCCTCCTTCAGCATCCTGGCGACCTCAAAACCGCTGAGTTTGGGAAGCAGGATGTCCAGCAGAATAAGGTCGGGTTTCTCGCGGCGCGCCGCTTCTATGCCGGCAACTCCGTCACCGGCCGTTGTAACCTTAATACCCTTCGCTGACAGAAGATTTTCCAGAATACCCGTCAGGTCCTTGCTGTCCTCCACTATCAGCACCCTGCGCGGAGCTCCGGGTACGGCGGTCCCCCCGGAGGGGGCCCCATCCGCCAGCACCCTGCGCGGAGCTGCCTCTGGCGTGCCGCGAACCACTGGTGCCTCGCGGCCTTCGGGTACGGCACCGTTTTGAGAGCCGGAGGCTTTGTTAACGGTGCCTTCAGAGGGTGCGGGTACCAGCGGTTCCCCGGAGGAAGCTCTGGCCGCTGGCACTTTTGGTCCACCGTTTTTTTTCGGCATCAGGCTTTTTCCTCCGCAATAAGTTTGTCCACCTTCTCCAGAAGGTGGCGGAGGTCGAAGGGCTTTATTATGTAGTCTGAGGCTCCGCAGGCGAAGGCTTTTTCCACATCTTCCATTTTCCCCAGGGCGGTTGTGACCATTATGGGTATCCCGGCCGTTTCCTCATTTGACTTAAGCACCTGACAGACGTCAAAACCGCTCATCCGCGGAAGCATTAGGTCCAGCAGTATGAGCGCCGGGCGAAGCTTTTTTGCATCCTCTATACCGGCCGAGCCGTCTGCAGCCAATATCGTTTCATATCCCTTAGCAGTGAGGATCGAGTTGAGGGATTCGGCAATGTTTTTATCGTCCTCGATTATCAGTATTCTGCGTTTTTTCATTTTGCCTCCGCGGAATCATAAAAAATATTCTTTCCCCCCCGCCCGCGCAATTTTCCACCGAGAACACCCCGCCCTGAAGCTCCACAAGCTTCCTGCAAAGGCCCAGTCCGAGCCCCGGACCGCTGTAGACTCTTCTTCCGTTTTTGCTCTTCCGGCGCGGCATAAGCGCGAAGGCTGCGGCCAGGTCCGCCCGCGGCAGGGAATACCCGCCGTGACTCACGGATAACTCCCAGAAGTCTCCTGACGGCCTGAGAAAGACGGAAACCGTCTGGTCCCTGGAACTGAACTGGCAGCATCTTTCCAGCATGTTCCCTATGATTCTGCCCAGCATCTCCTTATCGGCCAGCGCGAAAGCGTTCTCCGGAAGCTCGGCCGATATCCTGATTCCGGCCCTTGAAACGACCGAAGCGTATTTACCCAAAGCTTCATCCGTCACAGCTTTCAGGTCAGTGATCTGCAACTGCGGCTTTACGCCTTTGCCGAATTCGAGTGTCACAAAATCCTTCAGGTCGCCGCTCATGCAGGAAAGCCTTTCCGTGTGATCCTCCAGCATTTCCATCCAGGGCTTCTGTTTTTCAGGCAGCGGGCCGAATATCTCAAGAATGAAATTTTTAACGGTAAGGTGCGCCCCGGTGATGGAATTGTTGATCTCATGCAGGACGTAGGCCAGATAGTCGGCCCGCCGGGCGTCCCTGCGGCGGGCCAGTATCCAGACTGCGCCTCCTCCTGCCAGCATCCCGTAAAGAAAAGCCGCTACTGGGGTCATGACTGTGAATAGAACCTAATTATTTTAAGATTGCTCATTATCTTTTTACTCATTTGCGGCGTGCGGAGCCGTTCCGTGCCTGTCCAGACGCTTTCCTATTCCGGACGGAAAGCCGGCCGGCTCTGAGACTTTCAGCCCCCAGTAGAAAAATATGCTTAGAAAAGACGGAAACACGTGATATGTGAATCTGAAAATAAGACTGGCCATCAGCGCAGACCCCCATGGTATTCCCATCTGGGCGTAAACCGCGGTCATGGTGGCTTCCATGGCCCCGAGCCCTCCGGGAAGAATCGGGATGAGGGTGGCCACCATGCCCACCGTGAACCCGATTATCAGCTGGCCAGGGCCTATATGTATACCTATGGCGCGAAAAGCGAAAAAAAGTATCAGGAGATTGAACACCCAGTCTGCGCACACATAGCTGACCGCGCGGGTCAGTTCACGCTTCTTCTGGTGTATCAGATGGATGCCCTTTTCAAGCTGTTTTTCGAACTGGTCGAAGCTCTCCGGAGGAATCTCTTTTCTTGAAAAAAAATAAATCACGTGATTGGTGCTGCGGAACAGTCTCCTGCTCCAGCGGGCTCTCAATTCATGGTGAAAAAAGACAGCCCCCACAAGGAATGCGAAAGACATGGGAATCAGCACTCCCATCATGCCTTCGAGCATGCGCATATCCGCTCCACGGGATTGCAGAAGCTGGAAGAGAAAGCCCTGGAACACTATGAGAGCCAGTACCCCGTAAAGCAGAACCGTGATTACCACCGAGGCGGTGACGGTTGCCGCATAGGGAACATGCCTCTTGCGCAGGAGATGCGCCCGCAGCGCGAAGCCGCTTATGCCTGCGGAAGACACAAAATAGTTGGCTGTTGTCGAAACAAAGGCTATGCCGACAACTTCCAGGATGGGAAGCCTGTAGCCGATGAGCCGCAGTATCTCCCAAAGGGAAAATCCTATGAATGTATAGGTGGCTACTGAGAACACAAATGACAAGGCCAGGAAGCCCGGAGTCACGTTGCGCATGACGGTGTTAAGGTCCTGCCAGCTGGAAAAGATGAGCCATCCCATTATTCCGAGCGACAGCAGCATGGGAATCGACACCCAAAAAAACTTTTTCATACTATGGTATCACGCAGGACCGTAAAATCTTGCTAAAATTATAAAAGATTATGATAGATTAAGAAAGGATTGGATAAATTAAAGATTTTTAAACCAAGTCTTAAAAAATCTTTTTAAATATATATCATGCAATTGTTTTTTTAATGCCCTTAAAAAAAGAATCCGATTTCCTGATTATAGGCAGCGGCATAGCCGGACTGCTGGCAGCCTCCAAGCTGTCTTCCCTGGGGCCGGTGACTGTCGTAACCAAGGAAGAAGCTTCCCGGTCAAACACAAATTTCGCCCAGGGAGGAATCGCCTCGGTCACCGATTTTTCCGATTCATTTGACAGCCACATCAGGGACACCCTTGAAGCCGGAGCGGGGCTGTGCGACACGGAAACGGTCGGGATAACCGTCCGCGAAGGACCGGAAAGGATTAAGGAACTGATGCGTCTGGGGGTCAGTTTCACGAAAAAAGAAAGCGGCTTCGATCTGGGCCTGGAAGGAGGCCATTCGAAAAGAAGGATTTTGCACGTCCGGGATTTCACCGGCAGGGAAATCGAGAAGGTTCTCCTGGACTCGTGCAGAAAAAATCCCAACATACGTTTTTACGAAAACCACGTGGCTGTGGACCTGATTCTTGAAAAAAGCTCCCGGGAGACCAAGCCGGAAAACAACCGCTGCAGAGGCGCCTATGTCCTTGACACAGCCGCCGGAGAAGTCCATGCTTTCAAAGCCGGGCGCATAATCCTGGCCAGCGGCGGGGCCGGCAAGGTCTACCTTTACACTTCCAACCCGGATATCGCCACCGGCGACGGCATGGCCATGGCTTTCAGGGCCGGAGTTCCCCTGCATAATCTGGAATTCGTGCAGTTTCATCCCACCTGCCTTTACCATCCCAAAGCCAAGTCTTTTCTGATATCCGAGGCTCTCCGGGGTGAGGGCGGCATACTGCGCCTGGCGGACGGCACTGCTTTCATGAAAAGATACTCGCCGTCAGCGGAACTTGCGCCAAGGGACATAGTGGCGCGCGCCATAGACAGCGAACTTAAACGGACCGGCGAAGACTGCGTCTATCTGGATATGACCCATTTGAAAGCGGAATTTCTGAAATCCAGATTCCCCAACATAGATGAAAAGTGCCTGTCCCTTGGAATAGACTTGGCCGCCCGGCCCATCCCCGTTGTTCCGGCGGCCCACTTTTTCTGCGGAGGGACGGCTGTCGACATCAGAGGCGCCACCTGCCTTCCTGGCCTGTATTCAATAGGGGAAGTATCCTGCACCGGTCTGCACGGGGCAAACCGGCTGGCGTCTAATTCCCTGCTTGAGGCATGCGTGTTTGCGCACAGGGTGTTTCTTGACATAAGCAAAAATCCGCCCGGACCGTCCGCTCCGTTTGAGCCGGCCCCCTGGAACCCCGGCACAGCCTCGCAGAGCGACGAGGCCGTTGTCATAGCGCAGAATTGGAACGAGATACGGACCATGATGTGGAATTACGTCGGCATAGTCCGAAGCAACAAACGGCTGGAGCGGGCCGCCAGAAGGATGGAACTCATTTCAGAGGAGATACGCCAGTATTACTGGGATTTCCTGCTCACCAGGGACCTTGTAGAGCTGCGCAACATAGCCTGCCTGGCCGAACAGATAATACGCAGCGCAATGGCAAGGCGGGAAAGCAGGGGCCTGCATTATAACATCAACTGTCCCGATGCTTCTGATTCATGGAAGAAGAACACGGCGGTGGACAGATATTCTTAAGATAGGCATGAAGTATGCGGTCGGTAAGTCGAATGGGGTAGGCCAGCGATTTATTATTAGACCCCGTGTGGACGAAGTTTAAGCTCCTGTTCGATGCGTTCAGACAGGAATATCTTTAAAAGAGATTGATAAGGCACATCTCTCTTGTTGGCCAAAAGCCGGAGTTCCTCCAGCATGGATTCAGGAAGGCGGAGAGATATGGATTTAACGGAAGGTCTCAGATTGGAAAAAAGAACCCTCTTTCCCTTTTTCCAGTCCACGTAATCGGCTGAGTCGTGGGATGCCCAAAAAATCCTTTCATCATCTTCGTTTCTGAATTTAGGTGTTTTCTTCTTCATGGCTGTTGTGAACCTCCTTTTCCCTACGGCTCATGTCTCTTGCCGAAATAATACGAACCAGATTTTTACGGATGGCAAAAACCACAAACAACGGTCTTTCCATATCCGTTTGCCCCAGCGCGTAAAGCCGTGTCTCCTTTTGAGAATGCGCCTTATCCGGGGCCACAATAATGGGATGATTTAAAAAAATCTGTTCACACTCGAACGGAGTGACCTTATGCTTCAGCCAATTCTTTTCGGAGTTCGCTTTATCCCAGTCAAACCCGGTGCATTTTGACCAATCCATATTGTCCATCCCATGTCCTTAATATAAGTATATGTCTGTAATATACAACTGTCAAGGGCCTGACGTCGGCTGGAGAGCTAAGTTAACGCTCATTGGCAATTGTGCCCCATTGATTTTTGAATTTACTAAAGTCCCGGGGATCCGCTGAACAATGCCGGAGGGGGTGATGCTTCCGGGGCCTGATGCCGTTTTTAATAGCGTGCCGATTGTTAAGTGCCGCCTGATTCTTTGGAACTGACTTGACCTTTATTGTTGATACCGACCGCAAATACGATATCGATGCCTCTGAACCAAAACAAATAGTAAGCGGAATCACTGGCCTCTGCTCTTGCATAAGCATCTTCAAAGCCTTTCTTCTGGCCTAGATGAAATTCCTTTTCCTTGTCACCTGGATTACCAAGAATGGATAAAACCCTGGCTTCAGAGTCTCCGATTTGAACAAGTTTAAACTTCTTTCCGAATTCGGCTACTTCCTTTACATCGGGCATGTTTCGGACATATAATGATCTGACGCCAAGCAATACAACTAACACAAGTATGACGCCGACAATGACCTTAAGCGCTACTTTCCATAGACACATAATTTACTTTACCATATTATTTTTAGTTTTTTATCCTCCCTCTCCTGTTTCGACGGGAGAGGGTTGGGGTGAGGGTACTCATGATACATCCCCTCATCCTGTCCTTC
>JBDRGJ010000017.1:0-2480 GCA_043817835.1 bacterium | reverse complement strand
CGGCAAGATGGTTCGCGGGTTCCGCGACCGCAGAGTCCATACAGTACGGGACTTGGACAGCGGCGAGCGGCATATTTACCTTGAATTTGAATACCGGCGCGTCCACTGTCCCAAATGCCAGGCCGTGAAGCAGGAACAGTTATCGTGGCTGGCCGAATCCAGCCGGTTTACCCGACGGTTTGAGGATAAGATCGGGCGGCAATGCCGGGAAATGTCCATAACACAGGTGGCCGACTTCAGCGGCCTGAGCTGGGACCAGACTCGGCGCATTGAGATGGCCTATATGCGGCGGCTGGAAGCCGCCAATCCCCCGGCTGGCACACTGCGGGCGATAGGGATAGACGAAATTTCGATCCATAAAGGACAGAGCTACGCCGTCGTAGTGGCCGACATGGACCAGCAGCGGCCCATCTGGCTGGGCGGCCCCGGGCGCGGCGAAGAGGAAATAAAGCCGTTTTTCAAGGCAATGGGACCGGAACGGTGTACAAGCATCAAGCTGGCGGTCATGGATATGTGGAAGCCGTTCCGGAAGGCGACCCGCGAGTGCGTGCCGGCAGTTGAAATAGTCTACGACAAGTTCCACGTTCTGCGGCACCTGGCGGACGCACTGGACGAGGTGCGGCGGCAGGAATACAAGCGGGTCAGCGACAAGGAACGCCGATTTATCAAGGGGCAGCGGTATACGCTGCTGTCGAGCAAGGCGAATCTGGACATAGATGGCCGTCGGGCGCTGCGGATGCTGCTGAAGGCGAACAAGCGGCTGAACAAAGCCTATATTCTGAAGGAATCCTTCGAGCAGTTATGGGACTATGACACGCCGGGCTGGAGCCGCAGATTTTTCGAGCACTGGCAAGACCAGTTGAAGTGGAGCCGGCTTGAGCCATACCGGAAGTTTGCGCGGATGATAGAGCAGCACTGGGACGGCATAGAAAGCTACTGCCGTCCGGAGAACAAGGTGTCGCTGGGTTTCATGGAAGGGCTAAACAACAAGATACGGGTAATACAGCGGCGTGCTTACGAAATCAAAGACCTGGAATATTTACGCCTCAAGGTCATAACATCGTTCCTAAAAGAGGCTTAAATCATGCACAGCAAACCCGGAAGAGCCAGATTTTTTAGTATACCAAAAAAATAACTGTTGAAAAAAAATCAGTTAAATCGTAAACTCAAAATGCAGGATTGGCGACCAGCCATTTTAACGGGAACATATTTTTTACATTCGGACCCGAATTTATGCGCATCAACTTTCCCGAAAAAGCTTTTTTTGCAATCATAGCAACGGGGCTGCTATTCAACAATATTGCGCAGGCACAGGAATCCGTCAATACACCGCATCAAGACCCCGTCGAACCCCATATAAGCGCGGCTGATGGCCGTGACTTTGAAAACAAAAAGTCCGGGTCGTCTGCATTAAAGATAAGCATGCCTGCCCGAAGGGCAGGCAAATCAGACTTCCATAATAGCCGGGAGAAAATAAAGAGTCCACTGCTTTCGTGGTTCAGGGGCCTGAGCAGTGAAGACCGGCTTATGCTCATGGAAAAACATTCCGGCCTCAAGAATACTTTTAAAAGAATCAAGGCCAGCAAATCCAAAGGAAGGCCTGCCGCGCTGGCACAGAGCATTGCTGATTGGATCAAAAATCTTAACCGCAAGGAACGCCGAAAAACATACGGGGAATACCCCGGTTTAGAAAAAGCTGTTAACATGGAGTCAGAAGTTGCCGAAAAAACCAGCATTGAAAGGACTGCCGAAAAAGACAGGAAATTCGCGCTTCTTGGCTTGTGGTTTAACGGCCTGACCGAGAATGAAAAAACAGAATTTCTCCGGCGGCACGACGTTCTTAATGCTGTTATCGGGCATCGGCTCAAATTCGCCGACAAAAAAGACCGGCAGAAAATTGCCCCTATGGTTTTCAGCCAGTGGTATACAAGCCTCGACAGAGAAAAATTACGCGAACTCCACAGCGCTTGTCCATCATTGAAAATAATACTCGAGAAATCCTCGGACCGGGCTTCCAATGACAATCCGCCAAATGCCTCTACTTTATCTCCGCAAGCGCCTGTTGAAGAAGTTCCTGATTAACAAATTTTTTTAAATCCGCTTTTTCAGTTATGTGGCCATAACGGATCATCAGTTCCTGCATTTCCTCCAGAAGTTCCGGCCTGACACGCGGCGGGTAATCAAACTGCGGCAGATTCAACCCCTCGTAATCCGCCTCTATTTGCAGACCCACTGCATCTTCTTTGTTTCTTACCTCATCGGGCAATGCTTTTTCATAGGCGATTCTTTTGGCATAAGCTTTCAATATTTTCTTTACATTCTCCGAATTCCCTGCGATATAATCATTGCGAAATACCAGCAGCGCATGCGAAATCTCAGGGTTCACCCAATCCATTTTTCTATACAGTCTGGCGATTTTTTTTTCACTCATGCTTCGTATCCCATGAAAATGCACAAATTGAAGGTCAGCAAACCCCGAA
>JBDRGJ010000016.1:0-3400 GCA_043817835.1 bacterium | reverse complement strand
CTGGGTCTTATTTTACGCTTTTTTGCCTTTGGTGCTAGGATGGCTTTTAGGCCAGATTCTGCCGATGTATTCTGGCAGGCGGTACACGATGGCCGTATTCCCGGCAGCCTGCCTCCTGGCCGGAATGGGACTGGCCTACCTAAGAGTAACGAGTAACCAGGAACGGGTAACGAGAGTGCAAAGGATACTCGTCATGCTGAAGAGACCGCTGTGCTTTACCATTCTTTCCGGCATCCTGCTCTGCCATGCTTATAGATTGAACGGATATTACTTTAAATGGCAAAAATCTTTCGGAAGGGATATTGCACGGTTTATCGAAACGACCGCGGGCGCAGGAACCCGTATTTTCCTACACCCCGTATGCGAAGGCTGTTCCAAGCGACATTATCACAGCGCCCTATATTATTTAAAAAAAAGTCGTTCAGTCCGCCGTTATAAGTGGGGTTCCTTTCAAAAATATTCTCCCGGAACTGCTCTGGTATTTTTCACCGAAAGACCGGGAAAGCCCTCTTTTCGTTCGGGATGGCAGCTGGTTGGCGACAAAACTTTCGCGGCAGCGCAGGTTGCCGTTTATAGAAAATGGTAACTATTTAATTCCCAGTTCAATCGTTCAAAGTTAAGAGCCGTAAAGAAACACAAAACGTGCCCGCCTGCCAGGCGGTTCAACCAGCGCGACAGGATTCATATGGCGGGCAGGCAAGGCTGACCGACCGTGAACCCATGAACGGTGAACCCACAACTTGGACAGTTACAAAAAAATGATATGAAGATGTAAAAACAATGAGCACACAACCATACAACAAAGAACTGGCAGAGGAAATTGCCTGGGCGGCTTTTTTGTCCGGACAGACGAGACTGCAAACCGGGCCTTTTCGCGCTTTGATAGAAATAACCCGCAATTGCAACTTCAGATGCATAATGTGCCGGCAGCCGGTTGTCAGGGAAACGGCGGGCATGAATCCTGATTTGGACATGAAGCCTGCGCTCTTTAGAAAAATAGCCGGGGAATTATTTCCGTTTTTGAGCCAAGTCCATATTAACGGCTTGGGGGAAACCGTCGTGTCCCCCCATTGGCCGGAAATATTGGAGACATGTTCGTCCCATGCGGGTAAAATAAAATTCGGACTTGTGACCAATCTGGGGGCCGGCGATTCCGCCATATGGAACAAAACAGCGGAAGCCGGTTTTCGTATAAGTTTTTCCTGCGACGGAACCACAAAAAAAACTTTTGAACATATCCGCAGAGGAAGCTGTTTCGAAACAGTGCTTGAAAATATAGAGACTGTAAAAACAGCGATGGCCCGTTCGGGGAAAGGCTCTTTTTCTTTCCTTGTAACGCTTCAAAGGGACAATTATAAGGAAATGCCTGATTTTGTCGATATGGCTGAACGCTCCGGGGCCTGTCGGGTTGTTTTCGCAAGCGTAAGATCAGAGCACCGTTTTTTGAGAAGATTGAAAGAAACTCTTTCCCAACAAACTCTTAAAAAATTCAATTTTCGTCCGGCCGTATCGCTGTTTAAAACCGCCGCAAAAGCCGCATTAACCCGAACCCTTCAGTTCTCCTGCCCCGGACCGGCTAGGGGCCCCTATGGGGAACCGTCCGCGCCCGGAGTTTTACGAGGGCGTCTACCCTCTACCCTCTACCCTGATATAAGCCTTAACGGACTGCCGCGCGAAGAACTGATGGCTCTGAAAATGGAAACCCTGCGCCGGGCCGATGAAACCGGGGTTCCGGTTGTTTTCAATGATCTTATTTTTTCCGGGACCGTCCCCGACACCGGACAACATCCGGACCCCCTGCCTTTGGAGCATGAGGAAGGCATCAGGTCAATCTGCGCTGTTTCCAGATACAAAAAGTGTTTCAAACCGTATTCATACGCCGTGATAAACTACAAGGGAGATGTTGGCTTGTGCAACCATCTTATAAGCGCGGAAAAATGGAAACAGATGGGGAATATCAACGGAACTTCTTTCGACGAAATATGGAATTCAAAACCTTACCGGCTCGCCCGCGGGAGATTGTGGGCAGGCATGCCGGATAATGAAGCCTGCCTGTGGTGCTTCAGGCACAGGCTGGCAGAGTAGCGAGCCCGGCGTGAAAACATGAGACTTTCGCTGATAATTCCCACTCTCAACCGCAAAAATATGCTGTTGGGCTGCCTTGGGGCTGTTTTGAAGCAAACCCGCCTGCCGGATGAAATACTTGTGGTGGACAACGGCTCCACAGACGGCACGGCTGAAGCTTTAAAAACCGGATTCAGCGGCTGTTCCGTCAGAGTGGTAAGGGAAGACAGGCGCAGAGTGGATACAGCCAGGAACCGGGGTATCGCTGAAGCGTCTGGCGACATATTGCTTTTTACAGACGACGACATTCTGCCTCCACGGTGCTGGATTGAGAGAATGGAAATATGTTTTGAGGATCCGCTGACCGCAGCGGTCGGCGGACCGGTATTCCCGTTATGGACAGGCGGATCTTCCTGTTTTCTGCGCGGTTCAACGCGGGCGCAAAATCTTTTGGGCTGTCTTTATTACGGCTTAAGGCGCATGGACATTGACGATAAAAGGCATTTTCTGACGGGGGGGAACTTTGCGTGCAGGAGAGACCTTGTCACTGGCAAAAACGGTTTCCGAGGACTTTGGAAGTTTTCCGGTCTGGGCATGTGCGGGAGCGATTACGAGCTTTCAAAACGGCTGGCAAAAGCGCATAAAGTCGTCTATGAGCCGTCGGCCTATGTCTTTCACAGAATAACTCCTGAAAAAATGAAATTCACGCACATTTTAAAACGCGCTTTTTATTTTGAAGCCGCAAATACCAGGCTTGGCTCACGGCTTAAACCTAAAAGAAGCATATCACAGCTTTTAGGCGGGGAAGGCCTTCTCTCAGCTTCGGTTTTATTGGGACATCTGTACGGACGTTTGCGGGCCAGCCGTGTCAAACGCGACTTTTAACGATATTTATGACATCACATCTGTCCGGTTAAAAAATGCGCATCGTCCCGAAGTTCCGGAATGCGCGGATTCGGGACGTCCCAAACCTGCGGGGTTCGGATGTTCGGGATGTCGGTAAAAACTCAGAATAAGCATTCATGTTTACTCGGAAAATTTCCCCTCTCCTTAAATCCTCTCCCCCCGACGGGGGGGAGGGCAGGGTGAGGGCGGGGGTGCCGATTTTATCGGCGTGTACGCGCCATAGTGCGCTGACCGGATAATATGCGATGAAAATCCTTTTTGTTACTTCAGCAAACGATATCCTTTCGCCGGATAAACCCTTAAGAACGCCGAATGATATGCAACTCGGCATCTCGTATATTTCATCCTTATTGAAGAATCATGCCCATCATACAAGATTGGTGATCTTAAGCAGAATTTTAGGCAGAAAGAATAAGAAAACGATTGATAA
>JBDRGJ010000015.1:0-8272 GCA_043817835.1 bacterium | reverse complement strand
AATGCCTGGGCTCATGTCGAATTCGGGCCTTTGCCGTGAGTATCGCGGATTCCAGGACTGCGAGCACATCACGCATTTGAGATTGCAGTTGCGGGTTATTTCAATGGAGGCCCTGAAGGGCCTGCTTTCAAGCCGCAGGCTGCCGGAGCGGAACTGCGCCCAGGCAAGTTCCATGTTTTTTTCCCTGGAAGTCATTCGGAAAAGCCGTATTGAGTATATTGTACAATAAACCCGTTCCGGTTCAGGTTATTAACCGCCGTCTAATATTACCGCACAATGTCTGAGAAAGATTCAGATATCTCGAGGACTTTCTGTTTAAGGAATGGCCCGTGTCTCCACCCGAAATTACAAAAAAAGGCATAGGAATTGCGGTCGCAGGCTGCGGCTACTGGGGTCCTAAACTGGTGAGAGTTCTGTGCGCCAATAAGCGCTGCGGCCGTGTATTTCTATGGGACAAGTGCAGGGAGCGCATGGCTAAAGTCGCAAAGGATTATCCCGGCACGGTGTGCACGGCAGGTTTTGGGGAAATTTTCAAAAACCCCGGAATCAGAGCACTGGTGGTGGCCACTCCCCCTTTTTCTCATTACCATATTGCCTCGGAAGCATTGAAAAACGGCAGGCATGTTCTCGTGGAAAAGCCCCTTGCGTTATCCTGCATCCAGGCAGAAAATCTGATTAGAGAGGCTCAGGCAAGACGGCTGGTGCTCATGGCCGGACATACGTATCTTTACAATCAGCGTGTGCGGAAGATCAAAAGACTTATCGACATGAACTGTCTCGGCAGGCTTCGTATGATGAATTTCATGCGGTTCGGCCTCATCCCGGCCCTCACCCGGAAACCGGAAATCGGCGTGCTGTGGGATTACGCGGTGCACGACATTTCCATCCTCCTTTACTGGCTGGAGAGAATGCCCTTAAAAATCAGCGCCCGCGCATTGGGCCTGCCGCTATGCGGCGGGCCTGACGACGGGATTCATCTCCGCCTTGAATTCCCCGGAGACCTTATCGTATCGGTCCGCGCCAGCCGTGTGCCCAGAGATAAAACGCGGCTCATAATTCTGAATGGGACCGCGGGGACTATCTTCTATAATGACCTGGAATGCGATGCTCCCATAAAAATATTCCTGAGGAAAGATTTTCTAACGCCCAAGATAGCCGACAGGGAGCCTCTTTCTGATGAATGCGATGATTTTATGCGCTCTATCGAAAGGTCCGGCTCTTGCTTCTGCGACGGCTATTCGGCTCTGCGTGTGTTAAAAATTCTCGAAGCCGCAGAAAAATCCCTGAGAACACACGGAAAAGCGGTTCCCCTGTCAAATGATTGAACCAAAAAACCGGACGATATCATCGCACCAGGGCAAAAATTCAAGTTCAAGGAAAAATAGACCGGATTGTGTCCGATCCGCCTCATTTCAGATTTCCATGCGGGAAAGAATATCGGTATTGTTGTGGTTGAGCTAGGCATGCGATATTTCTGCTGCTATTTTGACAGCCGTTTTCTTCCAAGGGTAATGGCGCTTTGCCGGTCCCTGCGGGAACATTCTCCCGGTTGCAGGCTTTTTTCACTCTGCCTTGACAGCGGCGCGCATAACGCCGTTATTGCCATGGGTTTTGAGGGGATGATACCCATTACCCTGCCGGAACTGGAAATGGCGCATCCGGAACTTATTGCGGCAAAAGCCGGCAGAACTGTCCCGGAGTATTACCTGACATGCACGCCGGTTCTCCCGCTTTACGTTCTGGAAAAATTCCAGGATGTGGACCTGTTGACCTATGTGGACTCAGACCTTTACTTTTTCAGTTCCCCCGAACCTGTATTTGAGGAGATGGCGGCCGCATCCATAGCCATAACGCCCCACCGTTTCGCACCCAACATTATTGTAAAGGAGGAAACCGGGATCTTTAATGATGGCTGGGTTTCATTCCGCAGAGACGACAATGCCCTGGCCTGTCTGCGCTGGTGGAAGGCAAGATGCCTGGAATGGTGCCATGATCGCATTGAAGACGGGAAATTCACGGAACAAAAATATCTGGACAGGTGGCCGAACCTGTTCAACGGCGTCAAAATAATAAATCATCACGGTGCCAACGTCGGTCCCTGGAACCTGCGCAACGAAGATATCCGGTTTGAAGACGGACGTGTCACTGTTATTGGAAAACCGCTTATTTTTTATCATTTCAGCGGACTATGGCGGGTAAACCGCTGGCTTTACGATACCAGTCTGCTTGAATACCACATAAGGCCGTCCAGATGTGTGAAGGAAACAATATATAAACCATACCTCCGCGAACTGCTGGCAGCAGGGAATGCTGTGGCTTTCTGTTCCGCTTCCGAACCGGCCGCGCGCAGCGCGGTGGGCTATTATAAGCCGAAATTCAGATCCCGCAGATTCATGGAAAACCTCGCAGGAGGAATGTTGATGCTGACGTTGGGGGAACGGGTCATAGCCTTATGACAAATCCGGGAATCTCCGTAGTTGTGCCGTCCGAAGTTATAGTGGCGGATTCAAGTCCGGAATCTCTTGTTCCACGATGATGAACTCGAAAAATTGTCCCCCGGACAACAGGCAATAGTGGCCGGCGGAGAGAGGTTAAATTGACAATGGAAGAAGTTCCGAAACGGATTCCTGAAACGCTTCAGATTTCGCCCTATCTTTATATTAAGAATGAAGAATATCGCGGAATGCTCCGGCGACTGGGCTTGATCCGGCAACGGAAGCGCATCTGTGACTATCGGAATTCACGGCATGTCCCGTCGGGGGCGGCTTTCCTCCGGCTGTTCGAGGGGTGTCGGTTCCCGGCCCGGACAGCGGACATCAGCAGGCGCTATGCGCTTTCTGAAGCCGGTCTGAGGGATCTTCTGGACTGCGGGTTCCTGGTGGACCCCGCCGAAGCCTGGAAGGCGACCCGGATCAGCACCGTCGAGATAGAAATCAGCACCCGCTGCAACTGGAGATGCCGTTACTGCCCCGTCAGCCTGGATCCCAAGCCCCCGGCAACAATGGATATGAATTTATTCCGCGACATTCTTGACAAGGCGCAAAAGCATCAGACGGTCAGGGCCGTCCAGTTCGATGCATACAACGAGCCCGCGCTGGAGGAGCATTTTGAGGATCGGGTGCGTCTTTTGGCCGAAACGCGGCTGAAACTCAGGCTCTACACCAACGGCAGCGTTCTGGATGAAAAAAAAATCAATCTTCTTAAGGACACCGAGGTCCTGGAATTCGTGCGGTTCAATCTGCCGTCAAATGATGAAGAAATCTTTCGAGAAATGACGGGATCCCCGATGCTCAAGCAGACGTTGCGGAATATCGACCATGCCGTTTCCCGGGGTTTGCCGGTCGAATTGTCGATTCAGGGCAGCGAAGAGGAAATTGCCCGCAATATCGGAGCGCTGAAACGCAGATTCGGTCCCATCGCCGCGAATGAATACCGGGCAATGCGCCGGCAAAACGTAACGACGGATCGCGCCGGGGCGGTTTCGCAGGGAAGATACAGAAAAGATGTTCATGTGGCAGGGCTGCTCGCCGGGTGCCGGCTGCCGCTGACGGTCGTCGTCATCAGCATCCACGGAGACCTGTACCTGTGCTGCGAAGACTATTACCAGCGGAATGTGTTCGGGAACATTCGCGATGGAAGTCTGGAGGAGGTCATGAGCGGTCCGAAAGCCGAACGATTGCGCCGGCAGGTTTTCGGCGCGGAGACGGCGCCGGATGACTTCATCTGCCGCAATTGCGGCCATATGAAACAGGCGGTAGAACGCAAAAAACGAGACGAGGGTTAAATGCCGCCGGGATTTTTCCGGGGAACGTCTGTTTACGGGGTCTTTCCGCCATTATGACTTGGGCGGACACCTGCCCGACGGACGGCAGGCGGGCGCCGAAGCTGTAGCCGCCGGGACGTAAAGTTTTATGATTGCGAAATTTCCGAAAGTTTTTTGTTTTGAAAAACGGTAAACTTTTCTTAAATTATCGGTCAGAGATTCCGGAAAAGCCAGTTTCCCTATTTCCAACGTTATAATTCCCTCCGGCCTGTTTTTTGAATTCAAAAGTGGCCTGGCGACGATTAAATCAGCCGCCGGAGGATAGTAGTATGCAATTGGAATTATCCAGTCTGGCGGTACTATGACTATCCGGTAACCCGGCTTAATTTCAGCTCTGATATAGCCCGCGATATCCCTGTCGTAAGATTTATGCATGGAAAAATAGCCGTAAATGGTTGATGAGGATATAAGAAAGCAAAAAAAGAAAACGGCAATGCGCCATATTTCGGCTTTCATGGATTGGACAGCCAGCCCCCATAAAAGGCACAAGAACGGAAGCGCTATAATACTGTGCCGGCACGGGTCATAAATGGGTTTATTAAAGGAAACGAGAAATGCCATGGCAATCGGCACAATAAGTGAAAGCAGTAAAAAATCGCGAATGCTTTTATTTTCCTTTGGAATCACCCTAAAAGCGCATATGGCAGAAACAGCATAGCCAACCAGTGCAGGAACCATCCTGAGCTTAAGCATATCATGCGAATCTTCCACCCCTATTTTTATCCCAAGCCCGGCCAAAGAACATAAAGTAAGCCCGAGTCCGTTTAATCCCGGAGGGAGCAGATCGGGAGAAAGGTCTTTCTGGTACTGAGCAAGAAGACCCGGCAGCCACAGGGCATAACCGGATAAAATTAAAAAAAAGGCAATCCCCGCGTTTTTACCGTCCCGAGTAAAAGCTGTTTCTTTTCGGGCCGTTGAAAATACAACCCAGAAGAGATGAAACATAAAAAGGAAAAAAGCGTAGTTGTGGGTAAGCATGTTTGCCAGCGATGCAAACGCAAAAAAAATCCAATTCTTCAAACCACCCTCCTTTTGGGCCGTGAATAAGGACAGCGTACAAACGATGCTTAGTAAAACAAGAAGTCCGTAAGGCCTGATTTCCTGAGAGTGTGCTATATGAAACGGATGGACGGCCAGAAAAGCCGCAGCCGCCAGCCCCCCCGCATGACCGAAAAAACGCAGACCTGCCCGCCAGACCATCATGATTCCCGCCGCCCCGATGCAGGCGGGAAGAAAATGCATGGCAGTCTCGCTCCGGCCGAAAATATCAATCCAGAAATGAAGTAAAACATAAAATAGAGGCGGCGATGTCCCATACCGCCCCTCAGATATCAGGTCTTTCGGTATTTCAAATACGGATTTCAGCGCCATGTTCACATCGAGAATTTCATCCAGCCATAAAGGCTGGTCCAGCTTTAAGAAACGAATCGCGACACCGGCAAGAACAGCGGCGAAGAAGATGATTTCGGAGGCAGACAGGTTCACTGAAGAAATTTTCCGCGCAACATTCATTTTAAAACCGCAGCTGCTGAGATTCATAAAAACGCCCATGGCAGAATGCCGGCTTTTTTCCCTTAAGCAGACCGGATATGGCTTTGCTGAATTATATCTTTTTGTGCCCGAGGGGATTTTTTTTAAAAACAGAATTCGGAGATGAAAAAACCGGATTTGGTATACTTGAAAATCACCGCCGTGTCTGAATGGGCGGATAGACCGGATGAAACAAAAAAACCGCACCATGTCCCGGGCCGGAGTTCTTTTCACGGTTATCACATATGTGGTCGGAGCGCTTCTCTGGACAGAAGTCATTCTTTATTCACAAAACACGCTCCTTCTTAACGGCCGCTGGCGCAGCACAAAAAGCAGAATGGGCGTCATCGAAGCCAGCTTTTTAATTACGCGTTCCCCCCTGAGCCGCAACAGACTGAACCTGGCGAAGTGGCACGGCTTCAATGAAGTCATATTCAAAGAGGCGCTCCTGCCGGATGTGTTCAGGTTCCGTTTCAAGCTGAAAGAAAAAGCTTATCTGAATGTCATTTTTAACAAGACTATCAAAGGGTTTTCGGGATTGAGGTTGAGCCGCAATCCGGGGCATGGCAATGCTTTTTTTGACAGCGCCGCTGACGGCCGGTTTATGTCAATGTCCACACTGGAAATTGCGAGCATCAGCGGCCGGTGGCATGAACTTTCTCTTCAATTCAGAGACGGCCGCGTCACGGCATGGCTGGATCAAAAGGAAATCGGATCCATGCGGACGGGCACAACTTACGAACAGCTCCTGGGTTTTAGAAGCGGTTTTTATCAAGCGATTGTGGATGAGGTTCATATCAGGGATCGTCCAGGCCGGATATATCACGATTCTTTTCGAAACACAAAGAATCAAGCCAGAATTTTTCTTGCAGTATCCGCTCTTGCCCTCATTTTATTCTGCTGCTCGCTGTTGATTCCCGCGCCGCATCGCCTGGCGCTGTCGCCGGCGGTGGTTTTCAGCGGGTTGTTGTTTTTCTGTTTTGACTACTGCTACTGGTCGAAGCTTGAGTTGAACGCTTTCTTCGGCCCCCTGATCGGCACAGGGCGTTTCGACCCGGCGCAGGCCGTTGAGTCCGCGCGTTACAGAATCTTTGAAAACTGCAACAGGCTGTTGACAAATCGTACCATAACGCCGCGCCGGCAATTTTTCGTACAGGGGGATACTGATATTCAAGATAATTTCGGGTCGTTTTTCTGCCCGATGCACATAAATCACAATGCGTCAAAACTCAAAGACGCGGAACTCAAAAAGCTCTTTTCGGCTGAAAAGAAAGCATATCGGATTTTATTTATAGGCACTTCGCAAACGAAAGGTGTCGGGGCCAGGCGGTTGAAAGATTCCTTCTTTGTCAAGACTCATGAGTCCCTGATGCGCAGACTCCGGCGCCCTTTGGAATCGATGAATATGGCAATTGCCGGAGCCAATGCGGAGAAGTTGCTGGACAGGTACAGGAACAAGTTCCTGAGCTTTAAGCCCGATCTGGTTGTCATCAATCTGGCGTCTAATGACAGTGCCCAGACGTTGCGCGCCGGCCTTCAAGGTTTTCTCACAATCAATAAATTCAGAAAAATAAAGACGATATTGGTTAAAGAGGCTAATTCAAACGAACGCCCGGACCCAACTCTTGTATGCAAACATGAGATTATGGAAGATATGGCCAGAACATTCGGAGTGCCCGTTTACGACCTGCATCGTTTCCTGAACGATCCCCAGGTTGTCAACTCCGGGTTCCTGTGGTGGGATCACGTTCATCCCACTTCTTTTGGGCACACTCTTATCTCAGAGTGGCTCTCTCCCAGGATATTCAATGCCATAGAAGAAATCCGATGATTGGGCAGAGTTCGTTCACAGGCATGACCCTGACTAAAGATAGCGGCAAACCGGGATAATACAGTCGAATTGACCATTTTTGACGGTCAATGTGAGAAAATAACATGGTCAACATTTTTTCATGTCTTCGCATAGCCCGCAAACGCGCGGGCAAGGCCGCGGCGGTTTTTCTGACCGGGCTTTTGTTTTTGGTCCCCGCAACCGGGCGCTGCGCACAGGCACAGGCGCGGATTTCCTGTACCAACTGCAACGTGATACTTGTGTCGCTCGACACTCTCAGGGCCGATGCTTTAGGCATCTACAGCTACTACAGGGATACCTCGCCGAATATCGACCGGCTGGCCCGCAAGGGAGCGGTTTTTCTCAACGCCTATTCCCAGGCGCCCAACACTTTCCCCAGCCACATGTCCATTTTTACATCGAAGTATCCGTGGACGCATAAAGTCGAGACCGTTTTCAGGGACCGGCTGGCCCCGGACATCATGACGCTGCCCATTATGCTGAAAAAACATGGTTACCGTACGGTCTGGGCGGCTGTTATGAAACATTCGCATCTGAGCCTGACAGCCGGGTTTGAAAGAAGATTTGACGATTTTATCTCTCCCGCCATGCCGGACGTCACATGGGAACCGGCCTTTTCATGGCTGAAAAAAAACAGGGGCCGCAAATTCTTCATGTTTCTGCATACCTACCGCGTTCACTCGCCGTATATGCCGGAAAAATCTTCAATCCTGCGATTTTCCAAATCCATCCTGCCGTCGAAGACCAGGACCTTCAGGGAATTGTTCTTATCGGCGCTGCGAAAGGCTGCCGAAACGCCGTCGGGTGTTTTTTTTGAAACGGCTATTAAAACCCACCCTGAAATATTCGCCATAACCGACAGCCTCAGGAAACAGGTCGAATTGGAAAAGCTGGTAAAGCACAATGTGCAGTTTCGGGCACCGCTTTACGGCCTGATGACGAATGCTTTCTGGAAACGCTTTGACCTTAATTCTCCGGGGGACATTGCCTATCTGAGGACTCTTTACGATGCGGGAGTGTTTGAGGCTGATATGGCCATAGGCTCCCTTTACGCCAGACTGGAGGAC
>JBDRGJ010000014.1:0-3312 GCA_043817835.1 bacterium | reverse complement strand
GACCTGATCTGCAATGCTCAAGAAATCGACATCTTCGCTGCCATAAGAAGCCGGGGATTTGCGATCGCCGACTACAATTACTTTGAATCTCGAATTCTGAATTTCCGCAAATTTCTTGACGCTTTCTGTAGCAGTCTGAATACTGGTGATAACGATCGGTATTCTCCCCTCTTTATTTTCTCCAGCAGGCGGAACAAGCGCAGTGTCACGTGATGTCGGTTTCTTCTCCTTGCTATTAAATGCCGGCATTCTTCATCCTCCTTCATTAACCTCGCAATTTTTAGCGTTATTTTGTCCCAGCCGTATCTCTCGCGAACCTGCTGCGCAATTTTGCGGCGGTTTTTGCACGAAGTGATGCTTTCGCATGCGGCAAACGCTTTTTGCAGATCTTCGATTGTGTGTTTGCAGGGAAGAATCCTGCCGTGCTGAAACTCATGGACATAGCGATAACTCGGCGCGCCATCATCACATATCACCGCCAATCCGCTTCTGAGATAATCCAGGATTTTTGAATTGTCGTGTCGCTGATAGGGGAATCGGCTGAAATCAAGCCCTATCGTATGTGCACCCATTGTCTCGTGATTTTTTCCCTCTTGCATGCCAAGGTATCTGAGATTGGCCGGCATTTTCCGTCCGAATAATTCTTCCGCAAGGGCATAAAATCTATGGGAAGGATCGCCATTTCTAAAATCAGCATATGGTCTGTTGACTCCGCCGTAACTATCGGGCGGCAGGTCGCGATCAAATATCTTTCGGGTCATAACATCGACGCGGCATCCGGGATTGGCAACTGCAAAATTAATGATGCGCTCGAACATATCGCGCCGCCGTATTTCGCCTATCCAGATGGCAGAATTATTTACAACTTCTTTTATATCCTCGTCAACATCCCCGAATTCATTCACTCCGTAACTGACCACATGCGATGGAATTTGGGTCTTTCTCTCATCCCAAAGCTTCTTTTGAATGCTGTTGTTAAAAGTAATGCCATAAATTTCATCCATAAGATTCCCGGAAATACTGCCATCAAAGCAACAGACGCAGAATTTATTCGGATGCCTGACGAAAGGATTGCCTTTAAAATTTAGCTCGAAAGAATTGAAATTGGTAAAAGCAAGGACAAGATTTCTGGATTTTTCAACAATTTCATAAAACTCCGGTTCTTCGATAAATTGAAGCGATTTACACAAGCATGAACTGGGTTGGAACGAAAATCCTTTCTGCACAACCAATGCTGTTTTAAAACCGATTTTGGCGAAATTGTTGGCCAGGCCGAAAGCTCTTGTTGCATTCCCGTACAATCCTCCATATGGCAATTTCTCTATTTTATATATCTGCATGCCATAAACAATAATGTCGAATTCATATTGATTGGAATGATGCATGTTCGAATTCATTGAAATCGCCGTATATGTCCCAAATCCAGCCCCGGGAGCATTGTCATCAGGAGTGTGACCGCAATGACTTTGAGACAGCCGTAAAACGCTTTGCGTCAAAGTAAATAATCGTACGGTCATAACCGGAATATGTGGGCAGGTTCTGCAACAGCATCCTCCGCCTGAGTATCTCCCCCAGTTCCAGTCCGGCCTCCTTTTTTTTGCTTCCGGATATCCATATCTCGGCCCGCAAAAGCCTTGCCCCCAGATAATTTGGCTCAAGCTTTATCCCCCTGTTGATGAGCTTAAGCGCATCGCGTTGCCGGCCCTGGCGCAAAGCGATTTCTGCCTGCATAACGGGGTAAAGCGCGTTGGTCGGGTTAAGCCGTGAAGCCAGCGCCAGATGCTCAAGGACCCGGTCAGGCTGCGGAGGGCGAAGCTCTATCAAGGCGCGCGCCAGGGTTTCGTGAAGATAGTAATCTGCCGGAAATATCCGGATCGCCCGGCTCATTATTGCCACGCGGCGGGCAGGGTCAGTTTCCATGCCGTACATCTCCCGGGCGCGACTCACCAGATGCTGCGGAAAGAAGGCTGCGATTGAAAGGATAAATCCCGAAACACAAAGCCAGCGCCAGGTCCGGCTCCCCATGGGTGCTCCGCGAATCCGGTCAGTCAGTTCGGCCGGAGACCGCGCACAAATCAACGCGGTAAAAAAAAGCATAGCCAGTGCCGGCATGTGCAGCATATTGTCCACCAGACATTGCGCAGCCATCGCGACAAACGCGCAAATTCCGGCTTCCTGTCCGGGGGTTGCGACCTGCGGACCGGCCGGACGCAGGCTTTTTAGCAAAGCTGCCAGAAATAACCCCAGACCGACCCACCCTGTCACCGCGGCAAGCTCCAGTAATTCGTTGTGAGCATGCGCTGAGGAAAAGCCGTAATTCGCAGCCCAGAAAGCCGGGAAATTGTGCCGCAGAAAGCCCTGCTCGAAATTTCCCAGGCCCTCTCCCAAAAACGGATGGTCTGCGGCCACCTGCAGTGCCGCGGCCCAGATCTTCGGCCTCTTGAACCACGCTGACAAATCCAATTTAAACAGATATGCCGTGATATCGGACGGGGCCAGGACCACGGCAGCGGCCAGGGTCAAAAAGCCCCATGCCAACCATTTTGTCTTACCGCGCCTGTACATCCAAAAAGCTGCGGCAACAGCGACTGCCAGAAGCCCGCTGCGCGAACGGGCTTTAATAATCAGTCCCATGGCAAAGACCATGAGCCCCCACAGTCCCCACCGCGCTGCACCACGCGGGCTGTCGCGATGGCCTGTAGCCCCCATTGCAGCGGCAATAAAAGCCGCTTCCACAAATACCGTATAGTTATAGTATGGCGGCATAAGGCCGGTCATAGGATGGCCTTTGCCCTGGACCATAAGAGCCCCCAATCCCAGGGCCAGCGCGCTGAAGGCCAGGCATGGGAGCCAGCGCCTGGAGTCCCTCTCTGTCCAATGCTCGCCAGCCACGTGAAAATAAGCGAGCAATGTCAGCCAGTGCGAAAAGGAATAAAGGCTTTTAAGCGGCTGGTCGCATGCCGCCATCGAAATGAACGCCCAGCCAAGCCACCAGGCCCAGGGTTTAAGACTTGTGGCAGTCGGTGCAGGCGAAGCAAGGGCTGTCAGCCAGATAAGCCCGGCTACGGACGTCCAAAGAAGCGGGGCGCGCAGGCCTCCCACAGGCAGCCCCGCGCATAAGCAGCC
Source organism: bacterium (assembly GCA_043817835.1). Classification (GTDB taxonomy): domain Bacteria; phylum Elusimicrobiota; class Elusimicrobia; order Elusimicrobiales; family CAZFMJ01; genus JBDRGJ01. The sequence continues at coordinate 186 of JBDRGJ010000014.1, read as the reverse complement.
CAGCAGTATCGCAGGGGCAGTCAATGACTTCATGGAATCTGCCATTTTACTACAAATTCACGGCTCAAGCGGTTACGCTTTCCCGTTGACCGCGCAAAGCTCTTTGATTTTATATAATTCAATGTTTGTAAATGCTCGGGTTGTCGGATTCACTATTCAAGGTTCCCGGTTCAAGGTTCAGCGTTC
>JBDRGJ010000013.1:0-2738 GCA_043817835.1 bacterium | reverse complement strand
GAATATGTTTAACCATTTTAAATGGGTGCGGCTCTTTTAGAACGACCTTGAGCGGCAGTTTTTTGTGTTTATCCTCATAATTCATTTCAGAATTTATCCTTATTTGATGGCTTTCAGATGACCGCGTTTGCGAGTAGGTAGTGGTTTGATCGTGGGTGGCACAACACCGTCGGCATAGAGGTTTCTATGGTTGCGTTCATATTCTTGGGCCTCATGAAAGTCCCAGTATTCATCAAAGTCCTTGCTGGAGCGCAAAGCCCTAAGTCGCAGTACGGCCTCGGCGCTCGGAAGCCTCCATTTTGCTCCCGTGATTTCAAGCCGATCTTTGACAAGGTGCCGGCACGCCCCCTCTATAACGCCTGTGGCGATGGGGAACCCTTGGCAGAGGTAATGATCATAATGAAGATAAGGCGATTTGTTGAGCAGGTATGTTGCACAAGTATTTACTGGTTCACGCGTCTTGTCGTCAAGCCCCTTCAGGGTGGCGCTACGGCGCATTCCCCCGGCCATCAAGCCGGCCTTTCCGTTAAGGACGGCAAGCAGGCGATGCCGAACCCAGTCTTCAAGCTCCGGTCCGGATTCTGGGTGGAACACCCTGCCTGCCTTCCACAGATATTCAATGACGTGAACAATATCGACGATGATTGTGAGCTTCACGCCTCTTTTCTTAGCCATTCGCTTGAGGATATCAAGCTGGCTATTATTGCCGTCTACCAGCGCGATCCAGTGCTTCTCATGGTTTGGATCGCGACGATAGGCCTCCTCAAACGCATCTGCAATAACTTGCTCCGGTTCCTTCTCAAGGCTTGCCCATACGCGTTTTTGCTCGGGACGGGGACGTTTTTTCTTTTCGATTTCACCGCCTTCTTCGCCGATCAGATCTTCGGCAGAGCGCTCAAAAGTATTGATAGTGTAGACGGCCGCTACGGTGGCCATCCGTTTGGAATTTTTCTTTTCTCCCTTGGAAAGCCGTGTCCCCATCTTTTGTTTGCGTCTTTCAGCGGCTTTCCGGGTCTGCTCCCTGAGATCCGCCTCATGCATCACCACTCCTTTTCCGTCGGTGGTGATCACCAGAAGCGGGCCTGTCTGATCGTTTTCTTCAGGGTTGCATTGGCGCCTTTCGTAAAAAGCATCGAAGTCCCGGGCTGCTCTTTGCGTCAGTTCTTCGACCTGGCGTTTGGGGATATGACCACCGGTGGTCTTTTCAATCATCTCCATAGTCTCGTCAAAGGAGTTCTTGGCGGCCTCTTCAGCCACTCTACGTCGCATCTCGAGCGAATAGCGCTCGGGAGGAATGTTGAGTTCTGCATCCAGCGGATGAAGACTGTTGACTCCCTCATGCCTGTAACCCGCTCTGCTCTCCTCGACAGTGCCAAACACCGTCTCGACCTTGCGCTCCTGAGGCCTTATCCGCAATCGCTCGACACCGTCGGCACCAATAACCGGCTCAACGCACTGGCCGGGGCTGCGGCTGTCCAGGTGCTCCTGGAGCAGCTGGCGCATCAGTTCCAGACCCCTCTTTTTAAGTTCACGTTCCAGTTGGCTAAGGTCCATTTCATTGCCCTCTCTGGAATCAAGGAAAGATACGATACTTTCAAAATATTGCCGTCCCTTGCCGTAGGGCCGTTCAAAGGACGACATCGCAACTGCTGCGCCCATTGTCCTTTACCTCCCGTCCCGGAGACGCCTTGCGGCATTTTTTGCCAACGGATAGACCAGTATGGTTTTTACCCGGTCGTCGCGGCGACGGTTGATCTTGTCCATCCGGCCGCGGCCTGTGGTCTCTCCCAACTCGATCCAGTTGGCGGCGCGATAACAGCCCCCGTGGAATCTGTTTCGATCCACGAGGGTTTCCAGCAGCAAAGGCTCAAAGCCATATTGCCGCTCCCAGTCGGATTTAAGCCGGTACAAGGTACAGCTGAGCATTGCACTGGCCAGATTGCGGATGGATGCCAGAACCAGAAACCGGCTGTTGTTGACCACCTGCTGCAGGCCGGTCGCCCGCCTCTTATCGTCCCAACCGATCCATTGGTCCCTGGCTTTCATCCGCCAGGCTGGGGTGGAAAACTGCAGACAGCCCACCACCTCACGCTGTGGGCGGCTAACGTATACCAGATACTGAATCCGTGCTCCGAAAGGCATCGCATATCCCAGGTAGTGGTACCGGGCCATAAGGCTATTGAAAAGCTCCCGCTGCTCCGGCGTCTGGACCCGCTCCACTTCCAGCGGGGTAAAATCCTCCACGCTGCCGGTCAGTTGGCTATGAACCTGCCCCTGTTTTGCGGACGTAATACATTTTCTGGGTTTGCTCGATCCACACGGCCTTTTACCCGGAAGCGTCAAAAGACCCTGGCTCTCCAAGCTCTCCAAAAGATCCCGACACTCCCGGGCTTTGAGCCCACCTCCCAGTCGTTTCCATTCCAGAAGTTCGCAAACGGTGTTGGACAGCTCAAAGCGGCTAAGACCAGAACACGTCTCAACGATCTCCTGAATCAGCGATACATCTTCGGCGTTAAATTCACGCCCACAGAATCTTTGATGCTCTTTAGCTATTTGCATGCCATTTTCCTCCCTTTATTGTCACATAGCAGGAAAATGGAATTTTGTCCCGTAAAAAATATTCACGGCTTAAAAAAAATATCACAGCCGGTCTTGCTCTCAAATTGGTAAAAAATAGGGACATATCACTTGGTCAGAAGGCTATCATGGCAAGACCCTGCATAAATAGACGCAGTAAA
>JBDRGJ010000012.1:0-2081 GCA_043817835.1 bacterium | reverse complement strand
TACCAAGCCATATGTACCACTAAAATTGATTTATTATGAAGCATATTTAAGCAAGAAGGATGCTTTTAATAGAGAGCACAAACTTAAACATCACGGAAGCGTTATCGGGCACTTAAAAAGAAGATTGAGAGATAGTTTTGATCTGATCAATAAAGATGAACTCAAAACAAAAAGAGAAATGGGGGCGTAGCCCCGCCCTTTTGATTTAAAAATTAAGAATTTAATTTTTAAATCAAAAGGGCGGGGCGTAGCGCAGCTGGTAGCGCGCCTGGTTCGGGACCAGGAGGTCCAGGGTTCGAATCCCTGCGCCCCGACCATTTTTCAGATGAACGCAGAAAAACGCATCACCCTCATCGCTTCCCTGGCTGCTTCCTTCCTGACCCCTTTCATGGTCGCCTCTGTCAACGTGGCTCTTCCGGCCATAGGCAGGGAATTTTCCATGGACGCCGTGCTGATGAGCTGGGTGGGAACATCCTACCTGCTTGCAGCGGCTGTCTTCCTGATTCCCATCGGTCGGCTTTCCGATATCATCGGGAGAAAAAAAATTTTTCTCTGGGGAACAGTTGCCTTCTCGGCCACATCGCTGCTGACGTGCTTTTCGTCATCGCCCGCAGGGCTGATAATAATGAGGGTGGTCCAGGGGCTGTCAAGCGCGATGATATTCGCCACGGGAATGGCGATAGTCACCTCGGTCTTCCCGGCGGGAGAGCGGGGCAAAGCCATAGGCATAAACATCACGGCAACCTACGCGGGGCTTTCAATCGGGCCTTTCCTGGGGGGATTGCTCACAGGAAGTTTCGGATGGAGAAGCATTTTCCTGGCTACGGCCCTGGCCGGCGCGGCGGTGGCGGCTCTTGTTTTTTTCAGGCTCAAAAGCGAATGGGCTGAAGCAGAAGGCGAAAAGTTCGACTCCGCAGGAGCTGTTGTTTACAGCCTCTCTTTCGCTTCCCTTATTTACGGGTTTTCCCTTCTTCCATCTGCCGCAGGAATGCTTCTCGCGATTGCCGGATTGTCCGGCGGCCTGGGATTTTTCAGAATGGAAGCCGCAGCCCGGCATCCTCTGATGAATCTGAAGGCCTTCAGGCGCAACTATGTGTTCATCTTTTCCAATCTGGCCGCGCTCATAAACTATGCCGCCACTTTCGCATCAGGATTTCTCCTCAGCCTTTATCTGCAGTACATAAAGGGGTTTTCCCCCGGCAAAGCCGGTCTGGTGCTGGCGGTGCAGCCTGCGGTCATGGCAATGCTTTCGGCTCCGGCAGGACACCTTTCCGACAGGGTCAAGCCGCGCACTTTGGCCTTGGCCGGTATGTCTGTTACGGCTCTGGGACTTTTCTTTTTTGCCTTTCTGGAAGAAGGCACCGACGTGTCCTCGGTCTGCGTCGCTCTTGCCGTGCTGGGACTGGGATTCGCTCTGTTTTCATCGCCTAACACCAATGCCGTGATGAGTTCCGTCCAAAACAGGTTTTACGGCGTGGCATCAGCCACGCTGGGTACGATGCGTCTTACCGGACAGACTGTCAGCATGAGCGCCGCAGCCCTCATATTTTCGCTGCACCTGGGCAAGGCGGAGATAACCCCTGCATATCATCTGCCTTTTCTTGAAGCCGTCAGAACCTCTTTCGGCCTTTTCACCATCTTATGTCTCGCCGGCATTTTTGTTTCGTTCATCAGCGACAATCCGCGCAAGCATGGTTCTTAACCCTCGGCTCTTATCCTTCAGCCCGGCTCCGCCGTGCTTTCAGGCTATGCCGCTTTGAAAGTGCGGCTCCGCCGTGCTTTCAGGCTATGCCGCTTTACGGTCTCTGACCGCATCGTCCCAGGGCCTGTGGCCCATCAGAACGGTGCTTTGTTCTGACGTCTTGAAAGTGCTTATCCTTCCACACACTTGCCTTGTCAATACTTGCCTTAAAATTGCCGATTATAGTATGATTTTCCGGTGACTATCAGGAAAAAATTCCTGGTAAGCGGCACGGTTCAGGGAATAGGCTACAGGTGGTTCGTTCAGGAAAAGGCGGAAAAATATTCCCTTACGGGCTTGGTTTGCAATCTGTATGACGGTTCTGTGAATATCGAAGCCC
>JBDRGJ010000011.1:0-2554 GCA_043817835.1 bacterium | reverse complement strand
GGCAGGAAAGTAAGCATAGAGAGTCTCAGAGCCCGCAGCCGGGACGGCAGGAAGGAAATACCGCTTAAAAGCTACCGGGCGTTTCAAAGTCAGGACGGCATGTCCGGTCGCGCGTACCGGGATTTAATCCGCGGGATATCGACACGCGATTATCACGAAGGCATTGACGGTATGCTGCGCGGCTATGGGATAAAGAAATCCAGCGTGAGCCGGCATTTTATCCGCGCGAGTGAGGGAAAACTTAAAGAGCTGATGGAGCGGCGCATAGAGGCCATAGATCCCGTCGTTATATTCATAGACGGCAAGGGATTCGCCGAGAATCTTATTATCGCGGCCATAGGCGTTGACAGCGCCGGGATAAAGCATGTATTGGGCATATGGCAGGGCGCCACGGAAAACGCCGCGGTGTGCGCCGGGCTTATAGCTGACCTGGTGCGTCGCGGATTGGATCCTGCGAAAAAATATTTATTCGTGATGGACGGCGCAAAGGCGCTTGTCCGGGATAGGGACTGACCCCGGCTCATCGTTATCCCGACTTTTTACGGGAAAATCATAATTCGTTGGGGAGATAGCAAAAAAATGCTGAAATTTTCAGCTAAAAACAGGGGTGTGGGTTCGGCGAATTGACGGCGAAATCCATTTGTCGCCCCCCTTTACGCTTGATGGAAAGTTTTATACACTTAACCTCAAGGTTAGCAACCTTTAGGTTTAACGGAGATATCATGAACCCATTCATTTTTGGAGAAGTGGTGAAGGATGCCGATTTTATAGACAGAAAAGCGGAGCTTGAAACTATTACAAAAGACCTTTCGGACGGACAGAAAATATTTCTGATTGCCCCGCGCAGATACGGGAAAACCTCGCTGATCCTTGCCGCTGCCGAACAGCTTAAGGCACGGGGCATAAGAGTGATTTATGTGGATCTGTTTAAAACCGCCTCGGTCGAACAGTTTGCCGCCGCCTTGGGCAAAGCAGCGGCTGAAATGAGAAAACTGGGTTTCGCAGAGGCCGTAAAGTTTATTAAGGATTTTATTTCCGGTTTAAGGCCCCAGTTTTCCGTAAATCCGGACGGCTCCCTGAGTCTTGGCGTTGACGCCTCGCCGCCCCAGAAAGAGGTTTTTCAGATGATAGAGAGCCTGTTGGAATACCCCCAGGAATTCGCCGTGCGGGAAAAGAAGCCGGTGGTCGTAATGTTCGATGAGTTCCAGGAAGTAGCCGGTATCGGCGGGGAGGCTTTGGAAAAGCTCATGCGCGCAGTAATACAGAAACAGCGCAATGTGGGCTATGTTTTCTGCGGCTCCAAAAAGACGATGATGAATGAAATGGTCTCCAAAAAATCCAGGGCATTCTTCGGCATAGGGCCGGTCATGCACCTTGAAAAAATACCTTCTGAATATTTTGAAGAGTATCTTGCCGTAAATTTCGCCAGGGGCGGTTTTAACTGCTCCAAAGAAACCCTGCGGTCCATAGTAAGCTCCGCCGGAGGCATACCGTACTATATTCAGTATCTTGCCCATGAGCTGTGGGACCTTAGAACTGAGGAAAAGAAAATTACAGAGGCCGATGTCGAACGGGCCGTGGCGATGATCGCAAAAAGGAACACGCCGGTTTACCAGAACATCTGGGAGAACCTGCCCCAAACGCAAAAACGGCTGTTGCAGGGACTGGCGGCAGACCCCGAGGCCGCGATATTCAGCGGGACTTTCATGACCAGATACCAGATGAAATCATCCGCGCTGGTAAAAAAATCCCTGAGCCTGCTGGTCTCCAAGGATATTATCGAGAAGGAAGCCGCAGGCTACGTCTTTACGGACCATTGGATGGGCGTGTGGGTGCGCCAGAACTGTTGCTAAATACCATACGCAGGTTAGAGCCAAAAGGATATAATTCCAGAGGGGCACAGGATGGAAGATACACTTCGGATTCAGGGACTCCAATTATATGACGCTGCAACTGCCAAGGCATTGCTGGAGCGACTGTATGCCATATCTACATTTGCCGAGGTCAATATCTGGGACCAGGAGGCTGTGGGCGAGATAAACAAGATGGGGGAGTATCTTAAAAAGCTGGACCAACTCGAACAAGAGTTTAACGCAGTTGAGGCACAGTCCAAAACATAACATCTTACAGCGGATGGCGGAGGCTGAAAAGGTGGTATTCCCCGGCACGCGAGAAAATATAATAGAAGTTATGTATAATTAACCTCGTCTCTATTTTATGTTAACTCTATATGCCTAAAATTAAAGACACTCTGCTGGACTCGAATCCCTGGTGGAAAGACGGCTTCAAGCTGGAATTCAAGCACAGGGCTATATACCCCCAGATCCGGAAACACATGCCATACCGCCAGATAATAGCACTTTCCGGACTCAGAAGGGTTGGAAAAACAACGCTTATGCTTAAAGCGGCACAGGATGCCGCAGGCGAAGGCTTTGGTCACCAAAACATCGCATATTTCCCTTTTGACGAATTCCGGGAAACAAAAATCCGCGACGTGATACAGGAATATGAAGATATCTTCAAAAAAAACATTCGCGACGGAAAACATCTGCTG
>JBDRGJ010000010.1:0-5836 GCA_043817835.1 bacterium | reverse complement strand
CCCTCTACCCTATTATTTTCTAAGACTTCCATCCAGTCGTCGACCCACTGCCTGACCTCTTTGTCCGCTTCCGCATAGTTGTCTCTTTCAAGAATCTTCACCGCGGTGTTGCCCAGCCTTCCGGCGGACTGCGCAAATCCTGACCCCTTCCTCACCGTGGCCAGAACCGGAGATGGGGAGGCCATGCACTCCAGAGCCGTCTTTTCAAAAAGTCCTGAAAGGGTTTCCATTGTCCCTATTTCGTCTATCAGTATAAGCTTACCCTCCTGCATTCCTTTGATAAGCGCTGTAACGCCTATGCCTTCCAGGACAGATAAATCCACTCCGTACTTATTGAGACGTACCGGTGAAACCATAGACTTGGAAGCGAAGAGCCCTTCTTTACCGTCCAATGATTTTATTGCGAATCCCGAACGCTTTCCTCCTTCCCTTGCTTCCTCTGTAAAAAAACCGCTGCAGTAGTCTCTGTGACGGAAAACGGCATCTCTTACCAGCGTCGTTTTTCCGCAGCCCGGATTTCCCGCGATAACAAGGTTTTTTACCTTTCCCAGAGGTTTCATTTATAGATAGGGAACGGATAGGGGACGTTGCTCACAGAATGACAGATTCTCTTTCACCATGCAGCATCTTCCCTTTATAGACAAGGCGTGTAATGCCGCCAGAGCTCATCCCCAGTTGTTTCATCAAAATTGCCCCGTTTATCCCGCCCCGTTCTTTGGCCAAGTAACAATATACTGCACGCGCCGCCGTAATCTTCCTGCGCTGACTCCGGCTCAATATTTCTTCCGCCTTCAGCCCCGTCTGATTTTCCACTTCTTTCATTATCTCTTCAATCTTATCCTTTCGCTCCGGGTTCCCTTCCGCTTCCTTTAATATCTTTTCAACAAAATCGCCGCACCCCAGCACCCTGTCATCGCATATTTCCCATTCCCCGTCTCTACGCATCGCCAAAACATTCGCCATGCCGCCCATGCTCTTTATCAAACCTCCGCCGGAATATTCCCCCCTCCTGTATTTGCCGGCCCGCTCCGCCACAAATGCCTGAAACTTCTTTACGGCTTCTGTCCCCTTTTCGCCGAAATGCCTGAGGATATAATCCCTGTCGGCAATTCCGCCGGTTTCCTGTTTCAACATTTCACGGTAACTGCTCCAGCGATACTTTACCAACCCATCCATGTCTTTCACCAAATCTGCCCGCAAAGGATTAAGATGTATGTATGCGGACAGTTCCAGAAGATATTCGTCTTTTTCGCATAAAACCGCCTTATACCGATTCTGGAACAAATGCCCGCACCGCTTATGTCTGGCGTTAAATCCGACTGCGTATCCTGTCATCAACCGCCGCATAAACTCTGCCAACGGCCTTTCGCACCGAAGTATCAGCAAGTGAAAATGATTCGGCATTAAACACCATGCCAGACATTTACTGCATGTTTTATTCAGCGTAGAACTTAACCTTACCAGAAAATCAGCATAATCCTCTTTGTCTAAAAATATTTTTCGCCGCTCTATCCCGCGTGCTATTACATGATACAAGCATCCTGCTATATCTATTCGCGCTTTCCGTGGCATATTGTTATCTTACAAATCTGTCATTCTATAAGCAACGTCCCCTATTCCCTACTTTCTTTAGCTGTGACCTTAGATGGCGTTTTCAGCCACTTCAGATTATCCGCAGCCACACGGCTTTGCGGGTTAAGCTTAAGCACCTCGGAACAAAGTTCTGCTGCCCTGGCTTCGTCACCTTTTTCTATCCAGGCCGCAACAGCGCCAAGAAGGGCCAATTCCCTCTCGCCTGATGAGCCGGCTTCCATGAATTTTTCCATGGCTTCATCCGGCTCCCCCGCTATAAGCCGACCAAGTCCGGCTGCGGCTTCAATGACCCCTTTGCCGTAGCTTGCGGACAGGGACTCCCCGGTTTCCAGGCCTTCCAGCACCAGTTCCATCCAGGATGACCCCATGACCCACAGGCCCATGTCGTTGCCGACCGCCCTGGGCTGGTAGGAAACATTCCCGTGGCGCGGTATGTCCCGGACCCCGGTTCCCGGCATGCCTCCTCTGCCTCCGCCGGTTTGTATGCTGACGGAGGTGCGGGTATCGTAGCCCTCCCTTCCGGCTGACAGCGCCCTCTCCATTTCGGCGGCAATCTCGGCTATCTTAGCGGCGCGTCCCGCCGGATCAGCAGGCGGAAGAATATACTCCCTGCGCACCCCCATGGCTCCCGGAACCCCCCTGACATTTTTTTGCAGCTCATTTTTGAGGGAGTCACCTGCCCCAGGCGTGCCGTGTACCTCCGGTGCTACGCGGCCTGCTTTTGACGGCAAGCGCACCTCCTCTTCAGCAGCCTTGACCAGTTCCGTTTTCGGCACGAACAGAAGTTCCACCTGCACTCTCGCTTCCCGGTCCGGGGGAACCCTCTCCAGACTGCGCGCGAGCGAGGCGGCGGGCCCCTGCCCGACGGCCGGCAGGCGGGCGTTTGAAACTGCTGCATTCTTTTTGCCGGGGACTATAGCTGAGTTCCCTCTTCCGGAATATGACATGGAAAGCCCTATGCCGGAGTCCCCTTTAGCGGGAGTAAGCCTGAAAGCCTCCATGAGCGTCTCCCGCGCGCCGGCACTGTCCCCTTCTTTAAGAAGCACCAGCGCCAGTCTGAACCTGGCCACGGAATCTCCGGGCTTGAGCTTAAGGGCTCTGCGGTAAAGTTTCACAGCCTCTTTCGTCTGACCGGTTCTTTCCATGGTCGCAGCCAGTTCCAGCATGGCATCCTCATATCTGCTGAAATGACGCAGGGCCAGGCCAAAGGATTCCACGGCATCCGCGTCTCTTCCCAATCGCACGTAAAGAGAGCCCAGTTGGAAATGGTAAAGCGGATTCTCGGGTTCCAGATTTACCGCTTTCCTGAACTTTTCCAGTGCCATATCGGTCTTGCCGAACGCCTGATAAACAGAGCCGAGATCCATCTGTACGTCCGACCTCTCCGGATCGCGTTTTTCCGCTTCCAGGAATTCCTCCAGCGCCTTCTCCGCGTCCCCCTTCCATGCGTGGGCTATTGCCATGAGCTGATGCGCCTGCGCATTGGCCGGGTCCAGACGCATTGCCTCCGCGAATTCCTGAATGGCCTGGTCCACGCTTCCGGCCCAGTAAAGGGCGGTGCCGTACATTATGTGCGTCCATGGATCACCCGGGCGCTCGATCAGCGCCAGGGAAAGATCCCTGACCGCTTCCGTGTAATAACCCGCTTCCAGCAGAGCCGCGCCCCTGCGCATGTTCTTGTAGGCCTGCTCCTGCATTATCCTGTCCCAGACCGTGCTGTTGGCCGGCGATTCAGGCAGGGAAGCCTGACAGACTGCGCAGAAAAAGCATGAAAGCGCTGCGGTTGCCGCCAAACCATAAAAAAAACCGGAAGCAGAACCGGCATCCTGGTTAATTTTGCTGTTCATCAGTGAGAGGATTTTACCAAATAGAAAGGTAAGCGAAAGACCCTGGCCGCTAACTTACAAGTCATCGCCCTTTCCGTGTAAACAACGCGGCTGTTTCAATGTGCGAAGTCTGCGGGAACATGTCCACCGGCTTCACCTTTTTCAGACGGAAGCCTTTGCCGGCCAGCAGGGCGGCATCTCTGGCAAAAGAGACCGGATTGCAGGAGACATAAACCGCCTTACGGACCACGGGATGCGCAAGCGCGTTTATGACCGCCTGATGACAGCCGTACCTGGGCGGATCAAGTATGACTGCGACAGAACGGGCTGACGTTGACCTGAGTTCGGCATACAGCAGGCGTTCCGCCCGGCCTGCTTCAAAACGCACGTTGCCTATGCCGTTCGCCCCGGCATTTTCCCTGGCACAGGCCACGGACCGGGGATTTTCTTCTATCCCGGTCACGGAGGAAAAATCGCGCGCCACCCACATGGCTATGGAACCCGCTCCCGAATATACATCCATGACCTCATCCGCATGTTCACCCTCTATGAGAAGGGATTGCACCGCAGAGTAAAGCACCTCGGCCGCCGGGGTGTTCACCTGCATAAAAGCTCCCGGGACCACACGCAGCTTGAGTCTGCCCAGCCTTTCCTCCAGGAACGGATTTCCCCAAAGCCTCTCCCAATCCCTGCCCAGAACGACTGACGTGCGGTCAGTCTGGACGTTATGAAAAATCCCCGTTATCCCGGGAAAAGCTTCAGTCAGCAGATTTACGGTCCTCTCTCTGTCCGGAAACGGGAAATCCGCCGTGACAAAGGCCATCGCCGCTTTGCCGTCCGCGTTTGTGCGCACAAAAACATGCCTCAGCCATCCCCTGCCCGAGGCAATGTCATATATGGGCCACTTTCTGTCCTGAGCCAGCGCCTTGACAAAATTGACTATTTTGACCGATATCTCCGGCTGGACGAGGCAATCCCTGAAATCAACCGCCTTATGGCTGTAAGGGCTGAAAAAACCGGCTATGACCCGTCCGTTCTCGACGCTGAACGGGACCTGGACTTTGTTGCGGTACCGCCAGATATTAGGGGAAGCAGCTGTCTCGCCGACAACCGCAGAAGCCGCACCGGGAATCCTGCGCACTGCATGTTCCACAGCCAGCTTTTTGCAAAGCAATTGTTCCCCGTATGAAAGATGCATGTAGTCGCAGCCGCCGCATCTTTTCCCGGAGCCCGGCCTGAAATATAAAGCGCAGGGAGGTTCGACCCTGCCCCGGCCTCTTTTCTCGATCTCCTCTATGCCGGCCCACGCATGCCTGCCCAGCCTGCCTCCTTCCCTGGCGCTTATCTCGTCCCCCCGCGCGGAGTAAGGAACCAGAATCGTGCCGCCTCTTCTGGTCCTGGCGGTGAAAAAACCCTCAAAAGCAGGGAACAACACCTTCGCCTTGAGCAATGACCCGCCGCATCTGCCGGGCCTTCTTTTTGCGCCGATAATTTTCATGAGAGAGATAAAGAGAAGTTCAGAGAAGCACTATTAGGACTGCGGTGATTACCATCAGCCCGCTGATCAGCAGGGTCAATCCGAACCCGCCGCCAACGGCTCCGGCTATCTGTTCCATCATGCTTTTTTCGGGGGCTTCCACTTCCATGGTTGCCGACTCCTTTGATGTGGCGTAGAGCACTGTTCGACTGACCGTGGTCTTCAGCCCGCCGGGTCCTACGGCTGTTATGCTGACTTCGTTTGCTCCCTCCATGAGCCGGACCGAGGCGGAAAAACCGCCGTCTATTCCCATAACCGCCGGACGCGCATTCACAATCACCCTGGAACCGTGAGAGGTTATTCCGAGCACGAGCAATTCCGGTTCATAAAGTTTTTCTCCGGGTTTGGGACTGTTAATCTCCAGTTTGGGCGGGACATCGGCAATCGTCAGCATGCGTGGAGCGGTGAAACTGCCCTCCAGTCCGAGCAGGTCCACCAGAGAAATCCTGACCCAGTAATTTCCGGGCTTCAGCACATTTTTCAGGTCTATTTTCTCAAAAGAGGAATAGTGCCTGTCCATGATTATGCGTAAAAAAACCGCATCTCCTGCTATCTGGACGTGGTAGCCCTGTATGGGATTGCCTACTGTAAGTTTTGACTCCAGGGCAGCGGCGGCTTTTACGCCGGCTGTCGGTGCCTCCGGGGACAGGCCGGTCACGGCAGTTCCGGCAGAACCGGGGCCCACTCCTGAAAACGAAACGACAGTTCCGGTGAGTTGCACCTGAGGCCCGGGGCCTGACGCCGGCTTCGGCGCCTGATCTTTTGCCATTGCGGGAAGCGGAGGCAGCTTCACGGGACTGGAGGGAGGAAGTTCCAGTTTGACTTCGGTTGCGAATCCGGACGACACCTCCACTGTCTTGCCCTGCGCTTCCACATCAGC
>JBDRGJ010000009.1:0-7519 GCA_043817835.1 bacterium | reverse complement strand
CTCCATCCTTCGGCTTTCCAGGCTTTTTTCAGCCTTCCGTATCCGGTACGGATGGCCTCAATGGCGGCCCGGATTCCGGCCTCTTCCCCCCGGCTCCTGGCCCGATGATAGTCCCGGATGCCTCGAAGATAATCCAGGCTTTCCTTTTCAGACAGACCGAATCCCCTCAAATTGCATGTCAGCATTCCTGCGGGGCCCACAAGCGTTTCTTCCATCCGTACTGTAACATCTTCAATGCAGCGGCGTACCTGGTCCCTGGCCTCTTCGGAATCCATGGTGGCGTGCGACCAATCGGTCAAAGCTCCTGTGAGTCCATAATGTTCAGGACGACGTGCGATATCAGATTCGCTGCTCTCATAAAGGCAAAGAATGAAAAAACCTACCACATCAGGCCTGCAAATATCCATTACTTCCAGAGTTTCATCCACGGTCCGGCGGGTTTCCCCCGGAAAGCCGATGAGAAAATTGCAGTGCACCTTCAGTCCCGCCTCACGGGCAAGCCGGACACCCTCCAGAATGTCCCTGCGGCTGAAGCCCTTGCGCATGGCACGCAGGATATCATCAGAACCGGATTCAATTCCAAAAGAAATCCACCGGCATCCTGTGGAATGCATGGCAGCGGCAAGTGAGGGCCGGGCGGCCAGGTTGTCAACCCTGGCATAGCAGCTCCACTCGACAGGAAGTTTTTCGCAGGCCAATGCCCGGCATAAGGCCTCGGCTTCCTCCGGCCGGGACGTGAGGGTGGAATCGGCAAAGCGAAACAGCGTCGCGCCGAATCGTTCGTGCGCGTCCCGGATTTGGGCAACAGCACCCGAAATCCAAAGCCGGCTCTGGCTGCCAAGGTCCGGCTTATCGCAAAAGGCGCATCGGTAGTGGCAGCCGGTCGAGGCCTGAACCATGAAACACTGCGTGGGCCGCACCGGAAGCGCTGACCAATCCGGAAGAAGGCTCTCCTCCAGAACAAAATTGCTTTCCCGTGGCGTGCATATCTCGCGGCCATCCCGGAGATAGATGAGGTTCGGCAGCCCGCACCAATCAGTCCCCTCCCTCAGGCACGAAAGGATGCCGGACAGCGTCTTTTCCCCGGGACCGAGGACCGTGACGTCTCCCATGGCCCGGACCTCCATGCTCCTCTCGGCGGTCCGTCCGCCCAGGATAAGCAGCGACTGCGGACACAGCTCGCGCACATGCCGGACAATCCTTGAAATACACTCCGGGGACAGCATGAAGGTGGTCGAGATGCCCACAGCCCGCGGACCCCGCTCCAGGGCTGAAAAGAAGCCTTCCAGGCTTGACGGTATAGAAAAGATGTTGTCAAAGACCTCTGCCGCAAAACCCCCGCGTTTAAGCCAGGCAGCCAAGCGAACCGGGCCCAGCATGTGCGGATGGGGCGGGCGCGCGGAACATGAAGGACATATCAGTTTAAGCGGCTCGGTTAAATATTCACGGGAAATATTCCCTGTTTCCTCGGGCTTGACCGCAAAGTCGTCGGTTTCAGCGACGAGTACGATGTCGGACCGGTTCATGATTTTATGCCGGAGGAGCCCGTAGTTTTAAACCCGGTGCACAACTCCGTGGACGGCGATTCTCCTTAGGCGGAACATTCCCGCCAGCCCTCGGCCTCCCAGGCCCGATTTAAGCGTCCGCATCCGCTGCGGATGGCCGCAATGGCGGTCCGGATGCCGGCATCACAGCCATGAAGCCTGGCCCGATGATAGTCCCGTATGCCTTCAAGATAGGCCAGACTTTCCTCTTCAGACAGGCCTGAGCCCCTTAACATGAATGTCTGAATGCCCTCGGTTCCCAGGACCGGTCGTTCCATCCGGGTCGCCACTTCCTCGATACACCGGCGTACCTGGTCCCTGGCCTCTTCGGAATCCATGGTGGCGTGCGACCAGTCGGTCAAAGCCCCTGTGAGTCCATAATGTTCAGGACGGCGCGTAATGTCCGAATTGCGGTCCTCACGCAAATTGAGAATTAAAAAAGCCACTTTGTCAGGCCTGCAAATATCCACCACTTCCAGGGTCTCATCCACGCTCTGGCGGGTCTCTCCCGGAAAGCCGATGAGGAAATTGCAGTGCACCAGCAGTCCTGCCTCCCTGGCAAACCTGACTCCATCCAGAATCTCCCTGCGGCTGAAGCCCTTGTTCATGGCGCGAAGAATCTTCTCTGAGCCTGATTCGACCCCGCAGATGACCCACCTGCATCCCGCGGAATGCATGGCAGCGGCAAGTGAGGGCCGGGCGGCCAGGTTGTCCACGCGGGCATTGCAAATCCACTCGACGGGAAGCTTTTCGCAGGCCAATGCCCGGCATAAGGCCTCCGCATCTTCCGGCCGGGACGTGAGGGTGGAATCTGCAAAGCGGAACAGCGTCGCGCCGAACCGTTCGTGCACGTCCCGGATTTGGGAAACGGTCCCTGAAATCCAAAGCCGGCTCTGACCCAGATTTTTGTGAGAGCAAAAAGCGCAACGGTAGTGGCAGCCGGTCGAGGCCTGGACCATAAAACACTGCGTGGGCCGCACCGGAAGCGCGGACCAATCCGGAAGAAGGCTCTCCTCCAGAACAAAATTGCTTTCCCGTGGCGCGCATACCTCGCGGCCATCCCGGAGATAGATGAGGTTCGGCAGCCCGCGCCAATCAGTCCCCTCCCTCAGGCACGAAAGGATGCCGGACAGCGTCTTTTCCCCGGGACCGAGGACCGTGACATCTCCCATGGCCCGGACTTCCGCGCTCCTCTCGGCGGTCCGTCCGCCCAGGATAAGCAGCGCCTGCGGGCACCGCTCGCGCACATGCCGGGCAATCCTGGAAATGCATGGCGGGGATATCATGAAGGTGGTCGAGATGCCGACAGCCCTCGGACCCCGCTCCAGGGCTGAAAGGAAGCCTTCCCGGCTTGACGGTATAGAAAAGATGTTGTCAAAAACCTCTGCCGCAAACCCCCCGCGCTTAAGCCAGGCAGCTAGGCGAACCGGTCCCAGCATGTGCGGATGGGGCGGGCGCGCCCCGGGGAAAGGTCGGATTAGCTTAAGCGGCTCGCGGAAGTATTGCCCGATGACTTCTCCGGCCCCCGGAGGCTCGACAGGCAGGTCGTCGATTTCAGCGACGAGTACGATATCAGCCCGGTTTTTTGGATTTAGAATATCCATACCTGATAACCGTCAAGGACATATGCCGCGATATCCAGTTCGCCGGTTTCCGACGATCTGGCCTTTTCCAGCTTGCCCGGCGACAACTCTTCCTCCCATCCTCTTCGCCTTGCCGCACCCGGCGAAGCCATCATCCGGATGCCTGCTTCGCTGCAGGCTTTTCGCATGCTGATTAGCTTCATTTTTTCTCCAGGCGGAGGAGTCCATTGTCCGTCCTGCAATTTAAGCTTCCCGCTGCCGGCTTTGCCGTCGCCGGGCAAAATAACAGACATCCATAGAATTCCGGGCCCGTCAAACATCACCGCCACTTCCACCCCGGCCTTTTTCAACTGCAAAGCATAGGACATGGCCCTATTCATATTGGCTATGCTTCCACCCGGCAAAGAGGGATAATTAAGCATAAGAATGGCCACTTTATGGACGCTTTGCGCCGGCTGCTGAGCTAATGCTGTTTCCGGAGTCAGGACTTTTGAGGCCGTGAGCAGAACCGAAACGGCCAGCGTCGGAATCAGCGGAATTCTTAACCTGTTCATGTTTTTTACCTCCGCATCTCAATTTTCATGGATTTTAGCATTTTCAATGCAAGTTCATATTTCGGCTGAATCTCCAGCGCCCGGCGCAGCGCCTGGCCTGATTCGGCAATTCTGCCCTGATCCCTGAATGCCTTCGCAAGCAGATAATAGTCGCGCGCCAGGGGGCCCAGAGCAATAGCCTGCCGGTAGCAATCTTCGGCTCTGCGCCAGTCTCCCATGGCAGCGTATGTCTGGCCGAGGTGGGAATAAGTCTCCAGAGACGGCGCCAGTCTGCGCGCTTCCATGAGAGCTGTCAGCGACTTTTGCCAAAGCCGGCAATCGCGGAAAATGATGCCCTGGTAAATCAAGGCCGCGATTATGGGAAATCCCAGGCGCTGTGCTTCCCGGATTTCCCGGGCAGCGGGACCGAGCTTTCCCATTTTTCCGTAGACCAGGCCGAGATTGGCGCGCGCGCCGGGCTGGTTCGGATCCGTCTGAAGGCTTTTTATGAGTTCCCGCTCTGCCTCCGCAGGCCTGCCTGTTTCCAGATATAAAGCTCCCAGATTGGAACGCATCATCGTGAAACCGGGGCGTATGGAGAGATTCACCTTATATATCCTTTCGGCCCTGTCATACCGGCCGCGTAAAAACTCCAGACTGGCGGCGCTGTTGAAAAGAACCGGACTTGAGTATTTCACGCGGCCTGCCAGATATACTGCCTCGGCCTGCTGCAAATCTCCCCTGGCTATATGCAGAGTTACCAGGCTGGCCCACGCATTCGGATTGAACGGATTGATCTCTATGGTTCTCTGGAATGCTTTAATCGCATCATCGACCCGGCCCATGAACGCAAAGACTTGGCCCAGATTATGATACGGCACTGCCCAGCCCGGGTCTATTTCCAGCGCTTTTTTTAATTCCTGAAAAGCCTCGGGGACCATGTCGCGTCTGAAGCAGGCCAGGCCCAGGTTGTTGCGCGCCCTGGCGCATAAGGGAACATCCTGTGCTGTCCTGGTCCAGAACGTCAGATCATCCTTCCAATCCAGGTTTCTTTGAGTGCTCCGCATAATGAAAGCGGCCAGCATAACCGCAGCCGCGACAGCGGACAGGCGCGGCAGCATGGATTGCCCCCGGACGAAGATGTATCCGAAAATAAGCGCCGGTCCGAAAAGCGGCAGATAAAGCCAGTGCTCCGCGAATACCTGCTGGTTGTGGTAAGCCGGGATGAGCGGCAGGTGGGGGATGTAGGTTACTGCCGTCCAGACAACGGCGAATCCCAGAATCGGCCGCTTTTTGGCCGCCTGCCAAGCCAGCGCGCCCAATCCCGCCAGAAGCGCAAGGGGAAAAATTGCGCCGGGCTCCAAAAGCGAGTGCAAAGCGGGGATTGCATTGTAGCTGTAGTCCCCTGTCAATTTCTGCGGCCAGATGATAAGACCCAAAGCATGTATCAGGATTTTGGGAACCGTGGCCCAGTTGGACAGTGCCGTTCCTCCGTACCAGAACACTTCATGGCCGTAAGCCGTAACGGCTTTTGCGACTCCGAAATTCAACTGCTGATATACGAGCAAGCCTCCGAGCACGGCTCCGAAAAATGTGATTACCCGCACAGCCTGCCGGTAGTGCGATAATTCCTCCCGGACCTGGCGGAATAAAACGCTTAAGGTTATCCTGATTTTCAGCCCCTCAAAGCGGGTGAAAACTTCATAGGCGACTATGGATACCGGCAGGGTCACGGCAGATTCTTTCGTTGCAATGGCCAAAAGCCAGTAGACGCCGGCCCAGACAGCCAGCGGCTTTCGGTTTTCACGCCTGTAGCTGAGCCAGAAGTAAAATCCGAGCAGATAGAAAAACCCGAGCAGGATATCTCTTCTGCCCGCCAGATATGCCACTGATTCGGTCTGGACCGGGTGCAGGGAAAAGAACAGCGCCGCTGCCAGACCTCCCCACTGGTTATTCAGAATCATTGAGGCTGCGGCAAAAGCGGCGCATGCGGCCAGAACGTGCCATACCACGTTCATCAGGTGGTGGCCCCACAAATCCATGCCGAAAAGATGGTAATCCAGGAAATGGCTTAAAAACCTCAGGTTTCTTCCAAAAAGGATGCGAAGAATCTGGTCCGGCACCCCCCAGTAAGCCACCTCTCTCGATCTGTCTCCTTCCTCAAGAGAAGTCAGCCCCATATTGCTGAGCATGACATGCCGGGAGCTGAATGCCGGATTTTCATCCAGCAATATATTGTCGTCAAAACCGACGAAGCCGTTTTGAAGGGAGTTATGGTAGGAGAGAAGATTGAAAAACAGAATAACGCATACGCCGTGCCACCGTTTCATGAAGCTACCATTTTACGGTCACGGTTCCCGGAGGAGTTTCCTCTATGTACCAACCCTTATTGCCTGCGGCTCCCGCGCCCCCAGCATAGGCATTAGCGCCTCCCGCGGCTCCGGCGGATCCCCCCGCTCCGCCGTTGGCCGTGAAAGTGACGCTGCCTGAGACGGAATTGGCGTATACGTAAAGGTTGCCTCCTCCGCCTCCTCCGCCTCCTCCGCCTCCTCCGCGGTTGCCTGACGGACTTCCGCCGGCGGCACACTTGCAGGCATTAGTACTGCCGTTGCTGCCGGCCGTTGCTGCCCCTCCATTGAGATTGATGGTGGGAGAGCCAGAATAGGTGACCGTGGGAGACATGATTACCAGGCCGGCTCCGCCCTTGCTGCCGGCTCCGCCCACGCCAGGGGTTCCTCCGCACGAACTGGAGCCGGCGTTCCCTCCGGCCAAACCCTGGGCGCCTCCCCGGACAGTGGAAGCAGGAAAGTACACCGGGAAGGATTTTGAGTTGGTTTCGCTGTTGCTGGCCTGGGGCGTGCCCCCTGCTCCGCCCGGATTTCCGCCGGCACCTGCCGTGCCTCCGGCAAGTATGACAGTGTCCTGCCAATCTCTTGAGGAGTAGCCTGCGTTTCCGGTTACGCCTGTAGCCGCCGTGCAAGAACCGTTGGCTATGTTGCCCCCGCCTCCTGCCCCGCCTCCTGCCGCTCCTCCGCTTCCGACATTGGTGGTCACACCTACGCCTGTAATGGTGCCGGAAAGGGTGAAAGAATTCCTTGCCCTGAGGGTGACCGGACCGTCGGCAGTAATGGTCAGCGTGCCGGTGATGTTGCAAGTCGCGTATGAATAGACTCCCGGTGAAGCAAGTGTGAATGTTCCCGGGCAGTCAGCGGTGCCGTTGCCGAAAAAGCCGGGAAAATTAGTGTCAACATATTTTTTGGTGACGGCGTCGTAGTCCGCCGTCGGAGTGCTCAGATTGATGATCTTGTTGCTGGTGTTCATGTCTAAAGCAGTGATGGCAATGTGGTTGCCCAGATTGTCGCCGGACCCTGCCGCCCAGGTGGGATTGGCGCCCGCGCCGTTGGTCTTCAGAAAGTATCCCGCTGTACCGGGGGCAAGCATGGCGGTGGCGCCCGCGCCGGACTGGTACGGCATGGAGCCCTGCACGCCGCTTGCCAGGTTGGTCGCCGTTGTTGCCGAGGTCGCAGTGCCGGCGTTGCCGGTTATGCTGCCTGAAATCGCATTCGTCACCTGCAGGTCTGTGAACCAGCCCTTGGTCAGCCTTGACCCGGTGGCTCCCAGCGAGCCGGTCATCGTGATGTTGTTTGCGCCCATCGCCAATGTCCCGCCCATCGTCAGCCCGGTGAGCGTGCCTACCGACGTGATGGTTGGCTGCGCCGCGGTGGTTACCGTGCCGGCTGTGCCCGCAGTGGCCGCAGAACCGGTTACATTTGACGGCTGCGAGCATTGAGCCGCGCCGGAAGCGTTGATGCCCAGGGCGACATTTGGAAGCGTGCAGTCAGACGGATCCGCCGCCAGG
>JBDRGJ010000008.1:0-4167 GCA_043817835.1 bacterium | reverse complement strand
GTCGAACGGAAAAACTGCAGGCAGTTACTCGGAATGATAGACAGAAAAAGTATTATTTCTTCCTATAACAAAGCTTTAAAGCGGGTGACGGAATTCAGTTGAATTCTTAAGGCGGGCTATATGAATATGCCTGCGGTCCGCCTGACAAAAACTGCCAGTTGGACCCGCATAACAAAGGTAGCTGCTACCTTTTTCCGAGCAGCAGTTTCAGGGCAGTGTTTGCGATTGTAAGGCCGAAGATGCCGGTTATGGTAGGCAGACTGCCCAGAGCTGTTTTGCGCTTTTCTGCCAGGACTTCCCCCTCTACAGCCTGTTCCCGCGCGTAATGCGGCCCACGCGGCGAAACAGCAGGTTCCGTGGAATAAACGCAAAGAAAATCTCCCTTGAACCCCTTTTCCGACAGAAGACTTCTCACTTTTCCGGCCAGAGGACAATTGGCCGCATGGGAAAAATGCCCTGTGCGAACCTTTGAATGGTCCGTGCGCAGGGCG
Source organism: bacterium (assembly GCA_043817835.1). Classification (GTDB taxonomy): domain Bacteria; phylum Elusimicrobiota; class Elusimicrobia; order Elusimicrobiales; family CAZFMJ01; genus JBDRGJ01. The sequence goes on along the minus strand of JBDRGJ010000008.1, from coordinate 3,676 downwards.
GCTCCCATGGATGAAATGACGGCGATTCCTTTTGAAACCGCCATGCTTAAGAGTTCGGCCTTGGAAGCCGGCGAATCTATGGCATCAATGACCAGGTCCGGGCCGTCTTCAAGTATCTTATCCGCGTTTTCCGAGGAAAGGAATTCCCTCACCGGCTCCGCCATGCAGGCCGGGTTTATATCCCGCACCCTTTCAACGGCGAGTTCGCATTTAAACCTTCCTTTTGTCGATTCCAGGGCATAAAGCTGGCGGTTGATATTACTTGCCTCTACCACATCGAAATCGACCAGCCGCAGACGGCCCACCCCAGCGCGCGCCAGGCCTTCCACGGCATAGCTTCCAACTGCACCCAGTCCGACCACCGTAACGAATGAATCAGGGAGGAGTTTGACGCCTTCGTTCCCTCTTCAAATGCGCGTCCTGGCGAATCTGTCGTCAATCATACATAAACAAAATGGAACCCCATTTTTAAAACGGGGTTCCATTCCATGAATATCCGATTATAATACGTTGCCTTTACAGAGCTTTACTAATGCTGCAATCGACGTTACAGCCATAGCAACTGGTGTAAGCACAATTCCGACCGCAACTCCTAACAGAGCAGCTCCTGCAGAAAGGAGCGGATTTTTCACATTTTCTGCCATAACAGCACCAACCGCTCCTCCCAGTATTGGCCAATACACCGGTGCGATGACAGTCATGCCGAGCATTCGGATAAAACCGAATTCATCTTCTTCAAGCGGGGAATTGATTGAATCAATAAACCCAGGCACCTTTTTACCCAATGGCTGTTTCTTGCCGGTTTTTTTATCCATCTTCACAGCTATGTCTTTTTTGACTTCCTCTCTGACCTCTGCCGGAACAAATACCGCGCCCTTGTCATCCAGGGCTATGCTTCCGCTGAAAGCCATGTCGGCTATGCCGCTGGCTGTTTCCGGATTGCCGGACCGGGCGGCAATCGCTGCATCCGCCGCCGCATTCTCAATCGCGTTCATATTCCCTGCAAAGGATGAAGAGACTGCCACGCCTGTTATTAAGGTCACCGCGCTTATGATCTTTTTCATTTTAATGGTCTCCTTGAAATTAATTCCGTTATCCTGCCACCATTTTTTGATTAGTCAATTTTATCCTTCATCAGGTCGGACTGCATGAGGCTTATGTCTCATGCCAGACTGGTATTTAGGCCTAGCTGATTTTGGGACTTTCGGACCCCGGAAGGGAACCCCTACATTCAACTTAGAAGTGAGGTTTAAATAATAACGGAGGGTTGGTTTTATAAAAAAGCACTTGCCTTTTTATAAGTTGCCGGTCAGCACTGCTTTAAAAAACCGCTGAGCGTTTGTGGCGGAAATTTTAACAAGCGGTTTAAAATCTTTTCCCAGTATGCGGGCCGCGCTTTTAATTACTTCTTTAATCCCTGCAGGTTCGCGCTGCCAGCTCTTTTCAGGATGCGGTGGACCTGACAGGAACGGCGATTCAGTTTCGAAAAGCAGTCTGTCTTCAGGAACAATCGCCAGAGCTTTACGCAGTTTTTCCCTTTCCGGGTTTTCGATATCGCCTGTGAAGGAAAAATAAGCGCCGAGGTCCGCCAATCCGGGCACAATGTCCGGCGGCCCCCCGTATGCATGAAGCATGAAGCCTGCCGCAGGCGCATGTTTTTTCAGTATTTCCGCCATCCGTCCCCAGGCCCTTACGCAGTGTATTACAGCCGGCCGGTTCAGTCTACACGCCAGTTCCAGCTGCAGGATGAAGGCTTTTTCCTGTTCCGCCCCATCTGCATCTTTCAACGCACCGTCCAATCCTATTTCCCCGACGCAGGAAGGAATTCCTTTAAGGAACTCCTCCAGAAGCGGAAGCCAGTTTTGCCCTGCTTTACTGATATGCCAGGGATGAAGACCGAAGCACGGCACCACACCCTTGTTTTCCCGGGCTATTTCCAGCACTTTTTGCCAGTCTCCAGGGAACGTGCCGTTTACAGCCATGCGTGTCACCCCGGCTTGAGCAGCGCGCTTCATAATGTCCGGAATTGCCGCAGAATCAAAGTCCTGCAGGTGATTGTGCGTGTCAAAAAGCATGTCAGGAGGGTAAGCCGTTTTCAGCCGCGTATTTTCTGACTGCTTCGAGGTCTTGATGTGAGCCCATGTCCTTCCAGTACCAATTGTCGGCAGGAAAGGCCTGTATTCTCTCGCCCTTCTCCGCGAGGCGCAGGTATGCAGGGATTATGGAGAAAATGCCTTTTTCACGCAGCTTTCCGAATATTCCGGGGGATATCACGTGAATCCCGTTGAAGCCGAGCCTGCGCCCTTTTTTCAGCGGAGGCCCGGCCCATCGGACATTTTTCCCCGGAGCGACGGCATATCCTTTCAAACGCCCTGCAGCGTCAAAAATCAGATGGCGGGAAGTCTTTCTTTCGGCGACCGCCAGCGTAGCGAGCGCGTCCGCGCGGGAATGAAAGTCACACATTGCGCGGAGGTCGATATCGCTGAAAACGTCGGCATTGTGCAGAAAAAAAGGCCTGCCGTCGTCAAAAAACCAGGAGGCTTTTTTTAGCCCCCCCCCGTATCCAGAAGCCGCTTTTCGCGGGATATTTCGATTCTGACGCCGAAATTTTTCTTTTTACGCAGGAACTCTTCAATTTTGCCGGGCAGGTGGAAGGCGTTTATTATTATACCGTCGGCCCCGGCGGCTATCAGCCGCTTCAGGACTATTTCCAGCATGGGCGTCCCGTTTATGTCTGTCAGGGCCTTGGGTATGGTATCCGTCAGAGGGCGCAGACGCTCTCCTGCGCCTGCGGCAAGAATCATCGCTTTCATCCGGGATTTTTCTCCAAAACCACGCCTGCGACAGGTTCGCGTTTCTGCTCACGGTGTTCGACTTCCACTTCCACTCCGTATTTATCGCGCAGGAAGGCAGCCAGTTTTTCCGCGCAGTAGACCGAACGGTGTCTTCCGCCGGTGCAGCCGAAAGCCGCCATGAGATCGGTGAAATTGCGTTTTCGGTAGTTCTCTACGTTTTGGCCGACAAGGGATGCGGCATCAGCCAGGAATTTCTCCACTTCCGGCGCTTTTTCCAGGAAAGCCACCACTTCCTTATCCTTGCCGGTTAAAGCCGCATACTCTGCGTATTTACCCGGATTCGGAAGCGCCCTGCAGTCAAAAACAAAACCTCCGCCATGGCCATTGTCATCAAGCGGCATGCCGTTGCGATATGAGAAACTTTGTATGCGCACCGTCAGCATAAGCCTGGCCTTGCCGAACTGCCGCAGGCCGGATGATGCCACGATTTTGCGGAAAACTCCCGTAAGCTCCGGAAGCTTAACCGGAAGCTCCGTCTCCCTCAGAAGATGTTCAAGGTTGCGTATCGCGTACGGGATGCTCTGCAGGAAGTGCATCTTCCTTTCGTAGAAGCCGCGCAGTCCGTAAGCGCCCATTGCCTGCATAATGCGGATGTATACATAGCCGTGAAAGTGCCGCAAAAACCGGCGTTTGTCTATTTTCGCAAACTCTGCCGCTGAATCCATGTAGAGCTTCAGCAGTTCGCCGCGGATTTCGGCCGGAATGTCCGCCTTGGCATCATAAAGCAGGGAGGCGATGTCATAGTGGAGAACGCCCTTTCTTCCGCCCTGGTAATCTATGAACCACGGTTCTCCGTCCCTGACCATTATATTGCGGGACTG
>JBDRGJ010000007.1:0-2738 GCA_043817835.1 bacterium | reverse complement strand
GCATTGCCGGGAAACCGCACATCATCGCAAGCCGGAGCAGCTGTTGGCTTTTGATACTGCTTATTTTCGTCCTTTTAGCCGGTCAGGCGTGGGCAAACGAACCGGCAACTCTTACTTTGCGGGATTTCCGGTCAGGTTTTGAGAGCGCTGCCGCCAAAAAAGATGCGACTGCGATGAAAGAATCAGCCCTGGCGCATCCGGAAAAACTGCGTTTGCTCATAGATGAAGTTTTATCCGAGTCTTCCAGAACCATGACGGAGAATCGCACAGCGGGGGCTGAAAAATCATTCATCCTGGCGGCGTCGGCGGCAGGGCTTGCGCGGGAATTGTTTAATGATCCCTTTCCCGCACGTCAGGTCGCGCTCTGCAAATCATGGGGTCTCCATCAGCATCTCTCTAAAATTAAAGCCGATGTCTTTTTGAAAGAGGCAATAACCGCTTTTGATGAGGGACGCTTTGGTGATGTCAGCGTCCCGGGGCGCCGGGCATTGGAGATTTACACTGCGCTCGGGGACGAGGCCGGACAGGTGAAAACGCTTCATTATCTGGGACAGGCCGAGCGCAGACTCGCAAATTATCCTGATGCTCTGTCTCTGCACCATCAGGCACTGTTTCTGGCAACGCAGGCGGCGGACCGTTTGCATCGCGGAACGGCGCTCATTGACATCGGCGATGTTCATGAAAGAAAAAAAGAAACGGATGCAACCATCAAATTCTACGCGGAAGCGCTGAAAGTATTGCAGTCCCCGGCGGACTGGCAGGAGGCGGCACGCGCGCTGAGGCAGCTGGGTGACGTGCACGTGGCGACGGGGAATTTTGAACAGGCATACAGCGTATACAGCCAGGCCCTTCATCATGCCGAGAAGGCAAAAGACCTGGAGCATGTAGCCGAGTTTAATGATTACATTGGTTTTTGTCATCGAAGGCTGGGCGACTACAGGATGGCGATAAGGTATCACAAGATTGCCTTGGAACGGGAGGAAAGGATTGTATCGTCCGACAACCGGTTGCGGGCCCGCGCAAGATCGCTGAACCATCTGGGCATCTGCACGTCAAAACTGGCCGAGGAAGACCTGGCCGACGGCAACCCGGTGCAGGCGGCGGCGCGATACAGCGTGGCGATCGATTATGAAAAAGAGGCTTTGAAGCTTTCAGTGAAAGCGGCGGATCGGTGGCGCCAGGGCTACATCCTGCGAGCGCTGTCGCTGATGCACCGCGAACGCGGCGCCCTTTTGAAGGGGCAGGAGGCGATTAAGGAGTTTCAGCTTGCGCTTGGCCGGGCGGACGAAGCCCTCCAATTGGGCATCGTCATGAAGGAGAAGGAATGGCAGGGATTGGCTCTGCACGGCAGAGGCTTAGCGCTTCTTGCGCTGGGCCATGAGCAGGATGGTTTGCTGGCTTTTCAGCAGGCGCTTGACCTTTGGGTGCAGATGGGTGATCTCCAGTCGGCCGGGTATGCGCATCAGTTTGTGGCCCAGCGAGTTCACGAGGCACACGGAAAACTGGCCGAGGCTAATGCGTCTTATGACCGGGCAATCCTTGCTTTTGAAAAGATCGGAGATGTCGAGTCGCAGGGGTTCACCATGCTGGACAAGGCGCGCGTCCAGGCCCTTCTGGGGCATCAGCAAACCGCGTTGAGTCTCTACGATCAGGGCATCTCCAAACTGGAAACCGTGCGGACCCGTGCGGGCTTTCCCGAGTTCAGGAAAGCTTTCATGGGGAAGATCTACGACCGCTATGAAGAAGCCGCGCTGTTTGCGATTGAACATGGGTTTAACGACCGCGCCCTGTTGTATGTCGAAAGCATGAAAGCCCGCACTTTTCTGGACCAGTTGGCTGAAGGGCGTGTCGCCGTGGAGAAGGGAATCGACCCGGATCTCAAGGCCCGGCGGGATCAACTGGAAAAGACGATCGCCGCCGAAACGGATAAGATCGCCGAAGAGTTAAGAAAACCATCGCCGGATGACAAGATACTTGCCGCGGCAAAGGCAAACGTGGAGCAGCTATCCATGGAACTCAACCGGGTAATCAAGCAGATCCGGCTGCAGAACCCCCATTATGCTTCGGTGAGGTATCCTGTGCCGGTATCGGTAACCGAGCTTCAGAGCAAGGTGCTGTCCCGGGAAGAAGTCCTGCTGGAATATTTCATTACGTCAAAGGGTGTTTATTGCTTTGTTGTAACCACGGAAAACTTCCAGGTTGTCAAACTGCCCGTGAACGCGCAGGAACTTCGCGACAGGATCGTGGCAATGCTCGAAAATATTCGGCCGGGTTATGCCAAAGGTGAAGCGTATGACCGGTTTTCGGCGGGACAGCTTTATGACATTTTGATGAAGCCTTTCGAAAAAACCCTGGAAGGCAAAACCCTGATTATTGTGCCGGACGATATTCTGGCCAGATTTCCTTTCGAAGCACTGGTGATCATCAAAGACGGCAATAGATCCTATCTGATCGAAAAGCACGCCGTGAAATATATACAGTCCGCTTCCGTCCTTGCCCTGTTGAGAACCCATGGCGGGGCCGCGCAGGCAAGCGAACGGTTCATCGGATTCGGCGACCCGGTCTATGATTACGAAAGCTTCAAGCGGGGAAAGCAGGAAGGGGCTGTCGGACTCACCGGCCGCGAAGGTTCCACAACGTTAAAAACGCGTTACGCCTGGCTGGGCGGAAGCCTTAGTCGTCTTGAGGCGAGCGGCGATGAAATCCGAGCCATTAAGCAATTGTTTCAAAAAAAGAAA
>JBDRGJ010000006.1:0-9523 GCA_043817835.1 bacterium | reverse complement strand
TGAGCAATGTCCGATCGGGACCTGACGTTCTCGAAATCGGAGTGTCCATCGCCGGCCTGTTCCGTTTTGAAGCGCGACAGTTGATTGTAATAGCCGTCTTTCTCAAGCGAAAGTTCCGCATACAGGCCCATGATCCGGTCCACCGATTCCAAAGTCATATTTTCCATCACAGGCGACCTGCGCAGGTAATGGAGCGCACGCTTGCTTTCGCCTTTGTGCAAGTGATAGTGCCCCAGCATCTCGTCGCGGTCGGCGTCCGCTCCTGCGCTTAAAAAGTTCCGGTAGCCCAGTCGAGTGCCTTCCGCACGGAAGTTCTCGAATTTTGCAATGCGATCGATGAATGTGTTGCTCCCGTCCAATTCAGACCAGTAGGTTTCACCCGGCGAAAGGTCTACGCCGTATTCCGACGGATTCTTATGCACAGAGCATCCCTGGGGGAAACGGCAGAAATTGAATCCGCCGATTATCAGTCGCTTCCGTTCGCGCCTGTGTCTGCGCAGGAAAGCCAGTTGTTGTTTATTATCCTCCGGTTGTTCTCCCGGCAGGCCGAACATCATATTGATTCCGATCGTCAGCTTAGCGCGCGTTCCATCGGATATGACTCTGTCGATATCCACGTCCAGACACGCCGTCTTTCCCACAGACTTGAGCAGTCGCTTGGACGGACTCTCCAATCCGTATACGATGTCGGTGCATCCCGCTCTTTTCAGCTTGGAGTAGAACTTTGCGTTCATTTCTTTGCGTACCATGGCGTTGCCCAGGGAAAAGCCTATTTTAAGGCCGTTGTCGATTACCAGGTCGCAGAAGGCTTCAAGTTCCCTGACATCGGCGTTTGAAGCCGATTCGTTCATCAGAAAATATTTTTTTTCCGGATGGACCGAGATCTGATGCGCGATGTCATTGAATACGCGCCTGCCGCTCCTGCAGCGGAACCCGGGGAAGAACTGATTCTCGACGCAGAAGACGCATCGGTTGATGCATCCCCTGGAGAAATATGTGGGCAGCACCCTTTTTTCTGCATAAGCGGCAAGCTCGAAATCCGAAAAGTCGGCATACGGCAGGTCGTCAAGCGAAGGAATCGGCGGCCGGGGACCGCCGTCTGCTATCTCCCCGCCGGGCTCCCTCCTGGCCACGCCCGGAATTACGCCTGCCCGGTCGGCCTTCAGATACTGTGCCAGTGATTCTTCTCCCTCCCCGAAAACGACCGCGTCGGCATGGCCTGACGATAGGAGAGTCCGCCATTGACGCATGTATCGGCCGACATGCGGTCCGCCGAAGACAATTTGCGTCTCCGGGGAGATTTCCTTGAACTTGGAAGCAAGCATCCTGCCTGCAATGAATGAATGGGATTGGACGGATAAACCGATTGTCCCGGGCTTGGCGGCGAGCACGGAATACATGAAGTTCAGAACCTCATGGGAATAGAAAGCGTACATCCGCCGCACGAACGATTCCGACCACCACCTGGTGAACAGACCGTTGCCGCCGGTTTTAAAATCCCATGCGGATGCGTAAGGGCCATGCCTGAGGCTGCAGAGCAGGATGTTCAGGTCGAATACCCTCGCCTTAAGTCCGTTTTTTGCCAGATAAGATTTCAACAGGGCTGGTCCCAGGGGCGGGGTCCCGTTTCCCCAGCACGGCGGCTGTATCAACGCTATATCAAGACCGTTGTGTTCCATCATCTTCATGGTCTCATCATCCGGTCATCCGGAACTGGAATTTGCGTTATTATCCCGTCCTGTGAAAATAGCGACATGCGCAGACTTTTCAGGAGAAATTGCATGGATATTGTATACTATTTATTTAATAATCTTAACTGTAATTTCCACGGCTAAACCGTGGGATTCCTGCGGCGCAGCGATGACATTAAGATGAGAAATTTCTGCACATATTTTGACTCCCGGTTTTTTCCGAGAGCCATGGTGCTTTACCGCTCCCTGCGGGAGCATTCTCCCGGCTGCAGATTTTTTTCGCTTTGTCTTGACAGCAAGGCATATAATGCTGCCGTTGCCATGAACCTTGATGGGCTTATGCCGATTACCCTGCCGGAACTGGAAAAAGCGCATCCGGAACTGGTCCCGGCAAAAGCTGACAGGACCCTCCCGGAGTATTACCTGACATGCACTCCTGTTCTTCCTCTTTACGTGCTGGAAAAATTCCGGGATGTGGACCTTTTGACTTTCGTGGATGCAGACCTTTGTTTCTTCAGTTCCCCCGAACCGGTCTTTGAGGAAATGGCTGCCGCATCCGTGGCGATAACGCCCCATCGCTTCAACTCCCGGATGAGCGGAGGGGAAAAAACGGGCATATTCAACAACGGATGGATTTCATTCCGAAGGGACTGCAATGCCATTGCCTGCCTGACATGGTGGAAAGAAAGATGTCTTGAATGGTGCCATGATCGCAGCGAAAACGGGAAGCACGCTGAACAGAAATACCTGGATAGATGGACCGAGCTGTTCAAAGGCATAGCCGTAATAAATCATCCCGGCGCCAATTCAGGTCCCTGGAATCTGCGCAACGAAGACATCGGCTTTGAGAACGGGAATGTTACCGTTGCGGGAAAGCCGCTCGTTTTTTATCATTTCAGCGGGATATGGCGGATAAACCGCTGGATTTACGATACCGGACTGATTGATTACTGGATAAAGCCCTCACCCGTTGTGAGAGAAAAAATATATAAACCCTACCTCCGGGCGCTGCTGGCGGCAGGCGATGACATGGCTTTTTGTGCCGCTGTCGGGCCGGCCGTACGCAGCGCCGTGGGTTTTCACAGGCCACAGTTCGGTCTGCGCAGATTCGGGAAAAGCCTTGCGGGGAGACAATTGATGCTGGTTATGGGAGAAAAGATTATTGCCTGACGGCCTGCCATGAATGAACCGGGAATTTCTGTCGTTGTACCCGCCTTTGAACGCCTTCCTCTCCTGGAGAGCCTTCTGAGAACGCTGGCACGGGAAAGAAACGGGCTTGCAGTGCCGTCAGAAGTGATAGTGGCGGACTCAAGTTCCGAATCTCTCATCCCGTCGGTTAAAAAGCTTTGCGATTCATTTTCAGCGCATTATTTGCGCAGCCGGTCGCGCAACCCCGCGGTTTCCAGAAATAACGGATTCCGGGCTGCGAAGCATCCCATCGTGCTTTTCGTGGATTCAGACTGTGAAGCGGAACCGGGGCTGCTTGCGGCCCATATAAATGCATATAATTATCCTAAAACGGGCGGCGTGGCCGGGGTAACCAGATTCACGGGAGAAGACGGTCCGGGGTACCTGCTTATGCAATGCACACCCTATCTTCTCCCGTTCATTTTTTCCGAAACAAGAAAGAGAGTTGACTGGGCGCCATCCTCAAATATTTCCTACCGACGCAACGTGCTTGAGATGGCAGGGGGTTTTGACGAATCCATGCCGGTAAAAGCCGGCGGGGAAGACGTAATGCTCGGATGGAAAGTGACCGGAGCCGGCCATGAAATTCTGTGCAGCGCTGAGGCGGCGGTCACGCATCGAAAGGAAACGTGGAACAGCATGGCCGCCGCGCTGCAAAGGGTCGTCAGGTGGGGCAGAGCCAATTGCCACATCGCAATGGCGATTCCGGCCCGCACCCGAAGGAATTTTCATTATGCCGCGCTGCTTTTCCTTCTTTCATTGCCGGCGGCGGTCTTTTTGATGTCCGCTTTCGGCGGAAGGCTCTGGCTTTTCCTGCCGGTGGGCTGCCTGGCCGGACTTGTGACCCGCAAGGCTTTGTCCGGGACTCCATCCAGGCAGTCCCCGGCGCCTTTTCATCTGCGGGCGGGAGGAGCGCTTCTGATGCTTGCTTTTGAAATTTCCTACGTGCTGGAATGCCTGTATCATCTGCACCCTGCGATTTTCACGGCGCCTGTCCACGATGATGAGCTCGAAGGATTGACCTCCAAAATACCGGAAAAAGCATGTCCGGATTAAATCCGGCGTTTATCGGCAGTTTTTTCGGCAGATTGAAAAGGCCGGACAGATTTGTCGTGCTTTGCGGACTTGCGGTATCGGCGGGGATAATCCTGCGTTTCTGCCGGCTCGGGGAAGCGCTCTGGCTGGATGAAGTCCTCTCCCTTAATACAGCCTCGCTGGGCGCCGCGGGAATATTGAAAGACCTGGCGCAGGGGCCGTCGGGTGCGAATCCGCCTCTTTTCTTTCTGCTGCTGGCGGGCTGGATGATTTTTTTCCCTGGCACGGATGCTTCCCTTCATTTTTTTACGGCGCTCATAGGAACTCTCGGGGTCGGGATTGCCTGGAAGGTTTCAGCCGGACTTGCCGGCAGGCGCGCCGGAGCCGCGGCTGCGGCGCTTTTGGCGCTCCATCCTTTTCACATTGCCCATTCCCAGGAATTGCGCACATACGGTCTTCTTGTGATTTTTACGTTCCTATCTTTTTATTTTCTGGAAAGAGCGCTGGAAAAGGACAGGTGGCGCGACTGGCTTCTTTTTTCGGCTGCCGGACTGGCCTGCCTGTACATCCACAACTACGCGATATTTCTGGTTGCCGCTGAAATCGCCGCGGGCGCGGCTGCATCTTTCTCTTCACCGGCAAAACGGCGGAAACTGATTGTGGCCGCAGTCATTATGCTGGCGGGGTTTGCGCCATGGATTCCGGTAGTGGCTCTTCAGGCCGTCAAACCCACGCATGCCCCCCTGCATACCACCACTTTCCATGACGTGGGACTTACTCTGCGGTCTTTGTTCGGACTTTACGTTTCAGCGGGAGAATCCGCCGCATCCCCGCTTCATCCGGGCCTGCTTTTCGCTTTGGCATGCAGTGCCTTTGCGGCATTTTGTGCGCCGGTGTCGGCCGGCCGAAACCGAAGGCTTCTATCGCATATGCTGGGCATTACGGCTTTCAGCCTGCTGGCGCCGGCGCTTATTTCCCTGAAAATTCCCATTTACAACGGCGGCCGGCATTCCATAATAGCGCTTCCGTTTGTCTGCATCATCATGGGCTGGTGTGTTTCTTCGCTGAAAAGTGAAAAATGGCGAATCGGCGCGCTTGGCTTTCTTTTGGCGATGCAAGGCCTGACCGTCCTGTTTTATTTTCATACGCCCAAATCCTATAACCGGGAAATAGCAGGGTATCTGCGCGTTGTTGATAGTCCTGGTTTTGAAATAATAATTCCGGATTTCTTCATGAAACCGCCTGTCTGCCGTTATTATCCGCCGGCCCGCAGAGCCAGGGCGGCTCTTATGGAATATCCTCCCGGGGAATTTCCTGACGGGATAATTACGGTCCAGATACGGAACAAGCCGACCGACTCCTTTAGGCTTCCGGGAGTTCCCGCGCATTATCGGGAAATTTCCGGCAAATCTTTCGGCAACTTCGCGCTTGTGAGGGTCTGGGAAAAGCAGCACATGCTGCCAGGAACCAAAAAGAAATGAAGATCGCAGCTGAATCAGATTCCAGGCTCTATTTTTGGTCCATTCCAGGCTTGTTTTCTAAAACCACTTTTTTCTCGACGTCACGCATTCCACAATGCATCCTTGGGTCTTTCCGGGGCTGGTCCAAGACAGAATTATTCTGTATGGCCGTGCTGTTGACCGGGATAATCCTTCGGTTTTATCGGCTTGGAGAACCCTTATGGCTTGACGAGGTGTTGACGGTAAATTCAGCGCTTAAGCCGTTGTATGATATTCCGAAAGACCTTATCCACGGGCCGGCAGGGTCCACCCCGCCTCTTTTTTACATACTGCTGCACTTCTGGATTCGTATCTTCGGACAATCCGATGCCGGCATGCATTTTTTCACCGCATGCATAGGCATCGCAGGGATAGCCGCGATCTGGCGGACAGGAACGCTGCTGGCAGGGCGCCTGGCGGGACTGGCCGGCGCTGCCGTTATGGCGGCCCATCCTTTTCACATAGCCGCCTCCCAGGAAGTGCGGCCTTACGGGCTTCTGGTATTTTTCAGCGCCTTGTCCTTTTATTTCTTGCTGGAAGCGCTAAGGGATAACCGATCCAGGCACTGGGTTTTATACTCCGCAATTTCAACCGCCAATCTCTTCACTCACAACTACGCCGTTTTCCTGCTGATTGTCCAGTTTTTACTGGCGCTGGACAAACTCGTGTATGAAGGCGGACGTTTTTACGAAAAAGTGTTTTTTGCATTCGCGGCTATCTTCGCAGCCTATCTGGCATGGGTGCCGGGCCTTTTAATGCAAACCCGCAAACATGCCATTTTTTCCTATCTGTCCCCTCCGGGGTTTCATGAGATAAAACTCACCCTTTATGCGCTCGCCGGATTGTGGACAACATCCGGGGCGTCGTCATCGCAATGGCCGTTTGAAATGGCGGATCCGCTTCTTGCCGCTTATTTTCTGGCAGGAGGATATGCCGCATATCATGTTTCCGGCAGGAACCGGCGTCTGGCATGGAATTTATCCTGCTCGGCATGCGCCACCATTCTTATCCCTTTCGTTATTTCGTTAAAAACCCCCATTTATCATCCCGGCCGCCATGCCATTATTATCCTGCCTTTTGTGTGTCTGTTCTGGGGACTTGCGGCTGAATCCGTAAAATCCATCCGATGGCGCACGCTGATTCTTCTGTTGTGTTTTGTGTCGGGGCTTGGCACCGCAATGCGCTATTTTTCAATCCCCAAATCCTATGACAGGGCGATAGCGGCCTATCTGAAATCGACAGCAAAGCCGGGGTATCAGATAGTCATTCCACAGGATTACCGGAAAATACCCATAGCTTATTATTATCCGGAAGCTTCCGCTGCCGCAACCGCAATCCCCCGGACATCCGCCGGCAAAATGCCCGAGGGAATCATTACGGTGGAAATCCGGGGCGGGAATCTGGACGAAGACCAGCAGGACATCCTTAAAAACAGATATTATCTGGCGGAACAGAAACTTTTCGGGAACTTTGCAGTCGCCAATCTCTTTCTGGCCAAGGGCGGGCAGAACTCCCGGAACAGCTGCGTCTCCTGCGGGACCGACGCAAAGAACGCTTTATGAAATTATCCGGATATTTGCGGTGGATAAGCTTTTATTTCAGCAGAACGCCGTTCTATGCCGTTTTCTATGTGACATCCCGCTGCAATGCCCGCTGCGGACATTGTTTCAACTGGAAATCGGCCGATGACGCAGGTGCAAGAAGGGAATTGACGCTGGAAGAGATTGAAAAAATAGCCAAAAACTGGGGCGAGATGCTGATTATAAATCTTGCGGGAGGCGAAGCATATCTCAGAGACGACCTTGTCGAAATAGTGGGACTATTCAAAAAATATACGGGCGTGGAAATAGTCGCAATCCCCTCAAACGGGTTTTTGACGGATAAAATTACGGAAACCGCATACAGGCTGTTGAAAAATTTTCCGAACCTGCATTTCCGGTTCACATTCTCCATCGACGGCATAGGCGAAAAACACGACAAAATCCGCGGCGTTCCCGGCGGATTCGAAAGGGTCGTAAAAACCGTAGCAGCGGTGAAAGAATTAAGAAAAGAGCATGGGAATTTCTCAATTTTCACAAATTCATGCTTCATGCAGTCAAACCAGGACGATTTTCTGGATATATTAAAGTTTATAAAAGACAATCTGGCCGTAGACGCATTGAACGTTACGCGCGTCAGGGGAAATGTCAGGTCGGAAGAGACGCAAAAAAATCTTCATAACGAAAAATACAGGGAGGCTGTGGATTATATTTCCAGAGCGAACTTTAATAAATCCGCCTGTCACCCGCTGCCTGCTTTTATCCGGGCTGTCAGCACATTGGCGCAGGAAAAAGTCCTGGAAAATCTGGAGACCGGCAGGAGAAATTTCGAATGTTATGCCATAAAAAAAATGACCGTTATCGACGATCTGGGCGAGGTCAAAGTCTGCGAAATGCTGTCGGTTTCGCTCGGAAATCTGCGGGATGCCGATTATGACATCAAAAAAATCGCGACTTCCGTATTCGCGGACGCTGAATACGGAAAAATCAGAAGGCATGAATGCAACTGCGTCTGGGAATGCGCCGTCAGAACAGGGATAATCTGTAATCTGAAAGAATACCCGGCCGTTTTAATGCGAATCTGCGGCAAAAACAAATCTCGGCCCGATCCAGAGTCCTCTTAAATGGATAAAAACCTGGAATTCCAGCCACAAACTTCCGTCTGGGGACACGAAATTTTCGGATTGACGGCAAAACGCATTCTGACAGTGATTGCGCTTATGGCGGCAAATTCCCTGGTCTGGGCTGAAGTTTTCCTTTACTCGCAGAATACGCTTCTCCTAAACGCCAATTGGCTCAACAGTAAAAGAAAAATGGAGGTCGGAGTCGGAGAATCCGGCAGTTTCCTGATAACACGCTCGGCCCTGCACCGGAACAGGCTGAACCTCGGGAACTGGCACGGATTCAACGAGGTCCTTTTCAAAAAACCTCTCCGGCCGAAACAGCTTAAATTCCATTTCAAAATTTCGGACGGCGGCTATCTTAATCTTATTTTCAATAAGTCGTCTTCCGGATTTTCAGGACTGAGGATTAGCCGCAACCGGAGTTATGGCAGCATGTTTTTTCGCAGCACTGCGGAAGGCCGTTTTATATCGACTGCCGCGCTTAATGGGCAGCCCCTGGGGGCGGGGCGGCATCTTCTTGACGCAGTATTCGGCGAAAACGGCCTTACGGTCCGTCTGGATGAAAAGGAGATAGCCGAATTCAGGGAGGCTGCGGCCCCGGAACAGCTCTTTGGGTTTCGCGGCGGCCTCCGCGCCGTATCTGTCGACGATGTTTATATCGAGGACGCCGACCGGCAGGTATACACCGAGTCTTTTCGAAATTCCAAAAAAAGACCGCGCGTGCTGCTGTTTATTTTCCTCTTTGTTTTCTTTCTGTCAGCCGGCATGTTTTTTATCCGGCGGCCCGGACTAGGGGGCGTGGCATTGCTGCGTGTCATGGCTTTCAACCTGTTTCTGATATCTGCCGGATTGCTGGTCTTTGCCTTCGATTATTTCTACTGGTCGAGGCTCGATCTGGACATCATATCCAGACCGCTGCCGGGGCAGACTCAGCATAAATTCAGTCTTGTGCGGACCGTCGAGAAAGCGCGCTATGAAGTTTTTAATCACTGGAATCGCATCATAACCGAAGAACCCGCGCCATCGGAAGAGCTTCTGAAGCAGGGTTATTCCCGAAGCCGCGACCTGATTTGGGCAGGACCGGTTTTTCTGTCTTCCGTACCCCGGAAGCCGCGGATTCTCCGCAGGAGCCGTTTATCCGCAGAACCATACTGTCTGGTGAGGAGCGAAGAGTGCCCGTTGCCCAAACCCGCGCCGGCCGGCAGCCTCGAAAATTTAGTCGGACACGGGAAAACGGGCCATAGAATCCTGTTTGTCGGCTCATCGCAGACAATAGGATCCGGAGCGCAGCGGCTGGATGACAGCTTTTTTGTGAAAGTCCATGATGCCCTGGCTCAATCCCTGGGATGCACGATTGAATCGTTGAACATGGCTGTCAACGGGGCAGGGGCGATAGCCCTGCTTGACAATTACGTCTGTGAATATCTGAAATTTAAGCCGGACATTGT
>JBDRGJ010000005.1:0-3146 GCA_043817835.1 bacterium | reverse complement strand
GTCTGAAGTCGTTTTCCCGTGTAATGCGACAGCTTTTCGGAAAAGACAATTTGTGACTGCTCGGTTTTTTTGGGTTCATCGTTCATAATTCATTGTCGCGGTTCATGGTTCAAAGTTCAGTGTTTACAGTTTTTCAATCCCTAAACCTTATGAACCGTGAACCCGAGTAGTCACTAATCGGGTATAAGCTTCCAGCGGCCTTTTGCGCGTCTGCGGCTGAGCACTTTTCTTCCGCCGGCAGTGGCCATCCGGGCCCGAAAGCCGATGTGTTTTGCGCGTTTTCTTACGTTGGGTCTGTATGTCGGCAGCATATTGTTAAGGAATTATAGTAAATTGTTTACCGGAATGCGAAATGTTAAAATTCAAATGTTAAAATTCAAAAATGACTTTTTGTGATTTTGCAATAGTAATAAGACGGCGGCTTTCCGGAGAAACCGATCGCTATGCTTCTCTTTATACCAGGGGACACGGGAGGATCGCCGTGCGGTTCGGAGGGGTCAACAGGCCTGCCGGAAAACTGAAAGCCCTGAGCGAAATTCTGACCTGGGGAGACTATCGCATACATATGAAAACCGGTTCTGAATTCGCCCGCTGCATCGGAGGGAAAACTTTAAATGTCTTTCCTGCGATACGGGCGGACTATCGCAAAACATGCCTGGCCCTCCATTTCTGCGAACTTCTTATGTGCCTGACTCCGACACACCAGGCCAGTCCTGAAAAATACTCCCTGCTTCTTGGGGCTCTTTCGGAGCTGGACTCTCGGGGGGTATTGCCATGGATGCGTCTTGCGTTCACGCTTCGCCTGCTGGAATTGGGCGGCTTCGGTCTTGAAAAAACGGCTGTAGGAGTGGGCGGAAGGCTTTGGAACGCTCTTCACAATGCTTCCTGGCGGCATCTCTGGGATATTCCGGCTGACTCCGGTCAGTTGGAGGAGATTGGACACATCGTTGCGCGGTGTCTGGAAAACTGCATCAGCCAGCCGCTGAAGACTTTAAGCTTTCTTGAAGAAGCCCGTTTGTAAGCTGCTGCCTCAAGTTGGTATCATATCGGCGGGTTTTTTCGGAAAATCGCAAAAGGAAATTCCCCATGAACTTTCAGGAGATAATATTCAAACTAGAACGCTATTGGGCGAAAGAAGGCTGCGTCGTTGTCCAACCCTATGATTTGGAAAAGGGCGCAGGCACCTTCAACCCTGTGACTTTTTTCGGCTCACTTACGGACAAACACTGCAGATTCGCTTATCTCGAACCCTCGCGCCGTCCGGCGGACGGCCGCTTCGGAGACAATCCCAACCGCCTTGGAAAATATTATCAATACCAGGTGATACTCAAACCGGCTCCTGCCAACGTGCAATACAAATACCTTAAGTCCCTGGAAGCCATAGGGCTCAGCCCGAAAAAGCATGACATCCGCTGGATTGAGGACGACTGGGAGTCCCCCACTCTGGGAGCTTCGGGAGTGGGCTGGGAAGTGTGGCTGGATGGCATGGAAATCACGCAGTTCACCTATTTCCAGCAGATGGCAGGCATACAACTCAATCCTATAACCGTGGAAATCACCTACGGACTCGAGCGGCTGGCCATGTACTCCCAGAAAAAGCGCAATGTGTTCGATCTGGCATGGAACGATCACGTGAGTTATGGGGAGATGCATAAAGAGCAGGAAAAGCAGTTCTCCCACTACCATTTCGAAGAATCCGATGTTGAGGTCCTTCGGCGGCATTTTTCAGATGCGGAAAAGGAGGCAATTGCTTTGGCTGAAAAAGGGCTTTACCTGCCGGCATATGACGCGGTAATGAAATGTTCCCATATATTCAATATGCTGGATGCGCGCGGCGCCATCTCAGTCACCGAGAGGACTTCACTGATAGGCCGCGTGAGAAACCTGGCCAGACGTTGTTCTTCCGCTTATGTCGAAAAGCAAGCAACGCAAGAAAAACAAGCAACGCAAGAAACGCAAGAAAAACAAGCAACGCAAGAAACGCAAGAAAAACAAGCGACGCAAGAAACATAAGCAAAACAAGCGACGCAAGAAACGCAAGCAAAACAAGCGACGCAAGAAACGGCAATGACTGAATTAAAAACGGGGAACTGTTATTGGATTTGACTGTTTCGGCATTTTACTGGTATTTACATGAATCGGATATGACCCAAAATGCCCTGCTTGAGATAGGAGTCGAAAATCTTCCGGCCCGCTTCGTCGGTCCCGCGCTGGTGCAGCTGGAAGAGTCGGTGATAAAGCGGCTGGTCGCCGACAGCCTGGAGTTTAAAAGGGTGAAAGTCACAGGCACCTACAAACGCCTTATCGTGCTTATCGAGAGGCTGGAGGAAAAGTCCGCGGAACAGACGAAGGAAATTGCCGGTCCTCCGGTCCGGCTGCTCCGGGATGAAGGCGGAGCCTGGACAGCGCAGAGCCTTGGTTTCGCCAGATCCCATGGGGTCAGCCCCGAAGAACTCGTCACGGTCAAGTCATCCAAGGGAGAATTCCTGGCCGTGCGCAGGACCATACCGGGGGAACCGGCGGTTAAATTGTTATCAAAAATTTTTTTTCAGGCCATTTCATCTCTGCAGTTTCCCAAGAACATGGTATGGGAATCCTCCCAGTTCAGGTTTGCCAGGCCGGTGCGCTGGCTGACGGCGCTTTACGGCAGCAGGATTATTCCTTTTTCAGTGGCGGGGGTCAGGTCAGGCAGGAAAACCTTCGGGCTGTCATGCCTCGGCTCCAAACCTGTCAATCTGGCGGAAGCAGGGAGATATCTTAAGCTTCTTGAGAACAAATGCGTGGTGGCGGATATTTCCGAGCGCAGGCAATTGCTTGAGAAACTGCTCGATCAGGCCGGTAAAAGAATGAAGCTTACGGTGGATGCAGACGAAACGCTGCTGAACGAGACAGTTTACCTGGTGGAGCATCCCGTGCCGGTGACAGGGCATTTTTCTCTGAAGTTTCTGAAACTTCCCGAAGAACTGCTTTGCATGGTTCTCAGGAAACAGCTCAAATTCTTTCCGGTCAGGGGAACTGACGGAAAACTTCAGCCGCATTTTGTGGGAGTGCGTGACGGCATATCCGAGGGGCAGAAAGAAGTGCAGGAAGGCTATGAGAGCGTCGTTGAAGCCCGTCTGAGCGATGCCGTCTTTTTCTTCGAAAGG
>JBDRGJ010000004.1:0-2150 GCA_043817835.1 bacterium | reverse complement strand
TTGACTTTCCCGGTGAACCGGCTGGAATACCGGCGGGAATATGAAAAATATCTGTCCCTGATAGAGGCCGTCGCTTTCCTGCGGCAGTATCACAAGGAAGTAAAGAAATACGCCTGCGACGGCGGCGAGTTGGAATATATCGAGGTCGGCATAGAGGACATAGAGGAAGGCAACAAACTTATGACCGAGATCCTCGGGGCGCGGGCTTCCGAACTGTCCCGGCCTTCCAGCGAATTACTGCGGCTCATAAAGCAGATGGCGGAAGAAAAAGCCAAAGAGCAGGAAATAGAGCCGAAAGCCTACAGGTTCAACCGGCGCGATATCCGCGAGTACACCGGCTGGAGCGATAACCAGATAAAGGCGCACATCGGCCAGCTTGAAGAACTGGAATACCTGCTTACAGGCAAAGGCGAGCGCGGGCGCATGTACCGCTACGAACTGGCCTTTGACGGGCCCCAAACCGACAAAAAGCGGCTTCCGGGGCTTACGGACACCGCCAAACTGAAGGCTAAAGTTGGAAAGTTGGGTATGGTTTCTGAAAGTTGGGCGGCTGAAAAAAGGGCGGTCTACGACGGAGCGAGGGCTTGAAAGTTGGAAAGTTGGGCGTTTTTCGGAAAAAGAACAAGGGCCTTGTTGAGATGTGAAGGCTTAGGTGCAAATAAAATGGAAGAAATAGAGAAAAAAAGCCCTATATTTACTCCTGGAAACGAGCCTTATCTTGGCAAGGAGTCGCTATTTATTTTTGATACGATAATTTCAGCCTGCCTAGCGGCGAACAAAGAAGCGGCGGCGTATTCGCGCAACCACGAATTAAGCGATTTACAAAAAGCGGCTTGCCAGATAATCCCACAAGGGATAAGCCTGGCGTTAAGCATACGCGAGCTTGTAAGGCAAGGGTATCTTTTTGCGGCGGCGGTTCTAATGCGCCCGCTTATCGAAAGGGCGGCTATTATTTCATACTTACACGAAAATCCCGAGAAGGTTGTATTGTGGCGGAATGGCTGGAAGCATTCAGAGCGGCCCAGTTTGGCAGTAATGCTTGCGACGATGAATAAAGAGGCCGACACAAAACAAGCCAAAGAGTTTTGTGATGATTTTAATCATCTCGTTCACGGGGACCCCGTAGGGGCGTCTTATAATCTGGTCAAACTAGATTCTGGTTTTGGTTATGCGCCCAGTAAAATGCTTAATAATCCCGAGCTATGCGATTATATCTGTATCCAGTCCCATTGTTTTCTGATTGTGATAATGGCCCGGATGGCGGGATGTTTTCCAATATCAGAAAAGCCGCCCGAGAAAAGTGTATGAAAACAGATTTTGAAAGTCTCAAACAGGCTTTCCTTGAGCATTTGACGCTTAAGAATATACGGCCTTTGAGCGTAAAGCAGAACAACCTGGCGCTGCGGGTGTTCATCGGCTGGCTGAATGGCAAAGGGATAAAAGACGTTGAGCAGGTGGACCGGAATTTGTTTGAAAGTTACAAGGCGTGGCTTTCCGAGTACACGAACCGCAAGGGCGACACGCTGGCCGTCCAGACGATCCGGGAGCGGATTTTAACGCCGCAACGCTGGTTTACTTGGCTCAAGAAGAAAGGCGTTATCATCTACGACCCGATAGCTGGCGTAAAGGCCCCGCGCTACAAGAAGCATTTGCCGAGGGGCGTAATGCGCATCGACGAGATACGCAAGGTTATGGAACAGCCGGATTTGCGGTCCGTAATCGGCTACCGGGACCGCACAATAATGGAAGTATTATATTCCACCGGGGCGCGCGCCGCCGAGCTGGTGGGCCTGAAAGCGGCGGACGTGGACCTGCGCAAGAAGATGGCGCGGATACGCAACGGCAAGGGCGGCAAGGATAGGTTTGTGCCGCTTTCAACGCCCTGCTGCCGGTTCCTTGACCGCTACCTGGAAGTAATCCGCCCCGAGCTGGCGGAAGGCATGAGGCCGTCCGGGAACAATTGGCAGAAAAAAGCGCAAACCGGGAAAGATTTGCTTTTCCTGTCTATTTACGGCGGGCCTGTCGGGAAGGTATGGCTTGCCAGTTTTATGAAAGACTATATCCGTAAGGCGGGAATAAAAAAGGTGGTCAGCCCGGTGCACAGCTTCCGCCATAGCGTAGCAACCCACTTGCTTGAGGGCGGGATGGAC
>JBDRGJ010000003.1:0-2564 GCA_043817835.1 bacterium | reverse complement strand
CGTATCAAAAGATACCTGGTTCCTTTTATGTACTGTGCGTTTTTTTCCTTAAACTTCTCAACGCCTAAACGATTCAACCCTCTAACCTTCTTTCTTAATAAGTTCTTTCAAAACGCTATTCGCCAGGGTGGGATTGGCTTTGCCTTTGGACTTCTTCATGACGGCGCCCACAAGGGCGCCCAGGGCTTTCTCATTGCCCTTCCTGTAGTCATCAGCGGCTTTTGCACCTTCGGCAATGGCTTCTTTCGCCCAAGTTTGTATCTGCCCTGAATCGCTGACCTGGCTCATGCCCGAGGCTTCCACAATCTCATCGGCCGTCCTGCCGGTCTTCCACATCTGCTCAAACACATCCTTGCCCATCTTTCCGGATATTCTTCCGGAATCTATAAGCTTCACAAGCCCGGCAAGCGAATCCGGCTTAACCGGCGACTCGGCAATCTCCAGTTTTTCAGCGTTGAGCCGCCCCAGCAGGTCCGTGCCTATCCAATTGGCTGCGAGCTTGGGCAGGGCTCCGGCTGTTACGGAGTGCTCAAAATATTCCGAAAGCCCCCTCTCAGCCGAAAGCACGCCTGCGTCGTAAGCTGAGAGCGAATACTGGGAAATAAATCTTTCCTTTCTCTTTTTGGGAAGCTCGGGCAGGCCGGCTTTCAGCTTTTCCACCCATCCGGCATCCGGCACGACCGGCACCAGGTCAGGGTCGGGGAAGTACCTGTAGTCATGGGCATCTTCCTTCGAACGCATGCCTGCCGTCTTCCCTGTCCTGTCATTCCAGAGGCGGGTTTCATGGTTTATTTTCTGTCCTGCATCCAGAGCTTCGGTCTGCCTGTCTATCTCATAATAAAGTGACTCCCTGACCGCTTTGAAGGAATTGAGGTTTTTCACCTCCACTTTCTCGCCGAATTTTTCCGTCCCTGCCGGCCTGAGGGATATATTTACGTCGCAGCGCAGCTCCCCCTTTTCCATATCGCACCTGGAAATCCCGGTCCACTGCAGGATCTTCCTGATTTCTGTCAGATAGGCGTAGGCCTCCTCCGGAGAGCGCATGTCCGGTTCCGAGACTATCTCAAGAAGCGGGACGCCGCATCTGTTGAAATCCACCAGGGAATGGTTAAGCTCCTCGCTCCCCACGGCATGAAGGAGTTTGCCCGCGTCCTCTTCCAGGTGCGCGCGGGTTATGCCTATCCGCTTGACTGCCCCCTGCGCAAAGCTACGGGGACGGCGGTCCGCCAAAGGCGGAACAGCCCCGCCAGCCCCTCCTTCTTTGCCCGGCAGGTTTATCTCTATGCCGCCTTTTTCAGCCAGGGGCTGTTCGTACTGTGAAATCTGATAGTTTTTGGGAAGATCCGGATAAAAATAGTTCTTGCGGGCAAAAACTGATTTTCCCCTGATTGCGCAGTTCAAAGCCAGGGCCGCCTTTATCCCCAGTTTGACGGCGCCTTTGTTTATCACTGGAAGAACCCCGGGCTGGCCGGTGCACACGGGACAGATGCAGGTGTTCGGCTGCTGCTCCTCCCCCGGAACAGGGCAGGAGCAGAACATCTTGGAAAGGGTCCCCAGCTGGACGTGTATCTCAAGGCCTATTACCGGCTCATACTGCGGCATAATACGGGTACCTCAGGAACAATGATGATAAGGTGATAGGCTGATATGGGAACATAAAACTTATCACCTTATTACCTTATCACCGCTTTTTAAATATATTCTTTTGACTATTTCCAGCAGCTTGAAATCGTTCGGATAACGCAGCATCTTTTCGGCTTTGTCGAAAGAGACCCAGCGGGAATCCAGTATCTCGTCCCGGTCGGGCTCGCCTGTTTTTGCGTGTTTTTCCATCAGATACCACTGCACCTTCTTGTCAATCCGCCGGCCTCTCTTAATAAACGAGTAGCCGGTTCTCGTCAGGAGCTTTTTTATGCCGCACCTGTAGCCTGTCTCCTCCTCCACTTCCCTGACAGCGGCCTGTCGCGGCGTCTCCGGCGGTTCCAGATGACCCTTCGGAAAGGTCCAGACTCTGACTCCTTCGAGGTTTTTCATGCGCACCAGAATGAGTTTCCCGCCGTCGAGCACCACGCCGCCGCATGAAAATTCTTTCTCAGCCCCTTTTACTGAGCTTTGCATAAGTAATGGAAACATTGGCTGGCCGATTTTGGAGCGAAACAAGGAACGCGGAGCGCGGCGTAGCAGCGCTACGTGAGCGAACGCGTGACGCGGTTGCAGCCCGGAAGCGGCCAGCCCCCGCGCCGACGGCGCGGGGGAGGTTCATCTTTGGCCGTCTGCTTCGTTGCTCTTCACTCACAGACCCCCGGTATGCTCGTTCGTCGCGCCTCGCATGCGTTTCAAAGCTGAACCTCCAGTATTTCCATTACTTATGCAAAGCTCAGTAGTTCCTCAGACTTCATACCTCAGCCCTCATACTTACCGCTTCTTATACTCCGCGTATGCTGCCGCTGCCGTAAAAAGCGCGCTTTCATCAAAAGGTTTTGTCAAAAGCTGCATCCCCGCCGGCAGGCCGGCTGCGGTATTGCCGCACGGCAATGAAAGCCCCGCTAACCCGGCCAGGCTGC
>JBDRGJ010000002.1:0-3509 GCA_043817835.1 bacterium | reverse complement strand
CGCGGGCCTTTTCTTTTTCAGCGGTTCGCCAAACTCAGTATGGACTGACTCTGGAAGTCGCTCCTTTATCCACAAGGCTGTCCTTGGAAACCCTGCCGATTCTCTTAAAGCCCCATTTAACAAAATAGTTCTGGCCCGGCTTCAGCCGCTCTGAAAAAATAGGGGCGAATTCGGCAAAGTTTATCTCATAACGCCCGGCCGGATCAAAATAGATATCCCTGGTCATCATAGTTTTATCGGGCCAGTTTGAGACATCCTTTCTAAGCTCTACGGAGATGACGGTTTTATCGCCATTGTAATAATCAGCCCATTTATCAGTGACTGTCATCCTGAAATTTCCGGCGGGTTTGTCATAAACCAGGCTTTCAAATGCCAATCCGGCCGGGTCAGGGTCCATGGGAATCTTCTTTATTGGGATAAGCTCAAATACGACTCTACCCCAGCTCCCATGTGCCTTCGGCTGATACTGGTAGGCAGGCTTTGTCTGATACAGGCTCAATTTCGGACCGTTTAAACATACATTGATTGTCTCTGTTTCCCAGGGCAGCAACTCCCTGCTTTTGACGGAGACCGATGCCGTTTTATTCCAAATCTTGGTAGTATCTGTCCAAGAACTGTCCAGTTGACCCGATATGACCTCCTGTGTGCCTCTTAGTCGAATTGGAGGTGAATTCTGTGCTTCTCCGGAGTGATACGTAAGTCTCTCACACTGCCCGGTATAGTCTATAGAACTGGATCCACTGCCGGGAGTATAACTGCCAGGCCGCACCTGCAATTCAGCCTTATCATATGCCACATAACTTTCGCCATTTTTACCCTGCACTAAGGCCAGCGGGGCCGAAGTGTGTGCTTCCGCGGATATACCCGGCTCTGCTATTTTAGGGGTCTCGACTTTGACATTTTGAACCACGTCGCTTATGTTTAAGCCCTGATCAAAGTTCAGTCCGCCGAATCCCTCACCGTTTGTCCGGCTGACAGCAGCAGCAAGCATAAGACATGCGATTAAACCGACATATCCGTTCTTCTTCATAACACCTGTCCCCCTCTCCATTATTTTTTAATCCTACGCACACTCATAGTTTATCAACAGCAATAAACTCTGCCAATGGTCTTATGTCCTATTTCCACACTAGTCTTATGGCCCATTCCCGTTTCCTTATCTGTTTATCTACCACCAAAGCTCACTGGGACAAAATTATAACCCTCCGCCGGAGGAGCATTGCTCCACCGGCGGAGGGTCAAGTTCCCGATGCAGAATATTGTCCGGGGGCTATTTCAGGTGTTTGGAAATAATCCCAGCCATCTCGAACATGTTTATCTGCTTCTTACCGAAAACCTTCATCAGCGTCTCATCGGCGTTGATATTCCGCCTGTTGACTTTGTCCTGAAGATTGTTTTTCTTTATGTAATCCCATATCTTCTTGACAACCTCGGTTCTCGGGAGGGGACTGTTTCCAACGACCGCCGCCAGCTCCGCGTCGGGTTGGAGGGGCTTCATGAACTTCGCGTTTGCTTTTGCCATTTTATTCTCCTGATTTTGACCTTTAATTCCTTTGAAATTCTCCGCCTGTTTCCGGACTTGCGAATATGCCAGGCTGACCGGAGACTCATTACTTTATATTTTTGTGCCGCAATTTACAACCTCCTCCGGCCGGCACATCGGCATTGCCGCAGAAAATCTTAAAATCCCGCGGGACGCAGTTCGCTTTCTTTTGTAAAATACCTTAAGCTCGCAAGGACGTTTTCAGCTTTATTACACAGGGGAAATTCAGCATGCTTTCGCTTATAATACCCGCTCTTAACGAAGCTTCAGGCATAAGGGAAACGCTGCAGACAGCAGCGGCCGGACTCAAAAAAGCCGGCATAGAGCACGAAATAATAGTTGTAAACGACGGCTCATCCGACGATACGGCCCGCCTGGCAGCGGAGTGCGGAGCATCGGTTATAACCCATCCCTGTCCGGGAGGCTACGGCCGGTCCATAAAGGACGGAATTCTTAAAGCCAGACATGACCTTATCGCAATAGCCGACGCCGACGGGACATATCCGGTCGAAAAGCTGCCGGACCTTTACAGGGCTGTGAAGAATGAGGGATATGACATGGCCGTGGGAGCCAGGCGCGGCAATGCCTATCGGGGAACATTCCTGAAAATGCCGGCACGCCTGATTTTCATCTGGCTTTGCGAATACGCCACCGGCGGAAAAATAGACGACATCAACAGCGGACTGAGGGTTTTTAAAAAAGAGCTGCCTTTGCAGTGCTGGGCCAGGATAAGCAATGGATTCAGCTTCACCACAACCATAACCCTGGCCGCATTGCTTGAAGGCCGTTTCATCAAATATATCCCCGCAGACTACCATGAACGCAAAGGCAGATCGCACATCCGCTATTTGCGGGATACCATGAGAACCCTTCAGATAATCGTGGAGGACATCCTTTATTATAATCCGCTGAAGCTTTTCCTTCTGGTCACAAACGTTCTTTTTGGCATTTCCATTCTGGCCTTCGCCCTGTTTTTCCTCATCCCTGATTCGCCCCGGCTCTCCCTCTTCGCAGGGATGCTGTCCGTTTTCAGCTTCTGCTCGGCCTTCCTGGCGGCTGCCATAGGCATGGCGGCCGATGTCGCCAGAATGGCCGGTGACAGAAAGTGAGGAATGATCGTTCCGCAACGCTCTGACCGCATATCCCGGCGCTGTTGCATTGGCAGTTTTAATATAGTCAAACTTTATTTTTTGCAGCTTACTGCGCAGATTTACACGACAAATGACTCAGCCCGAAACTGCGATTAAAGATATAATCTTCCGCATGAGGGCATCCCGGTAATTCGGGTTTACGGAGGCAGTCATGAAACACTTATTATTCCTGTTCAACATCTTTTTCCTGGCACAGACTGCGGGAGCGTACGACCAGGTTGAATTCAAGCGGCAGATATCCGCCCTTTCCTTCCTGAACCCTGCCGGCGTGGCGGCTTCGCCGGAAAGAGTCTACATTTCGGATTCGAAAGCCGATTCTCTTTTCGTTTTCGACAGGTCCGGCAAGCTGCTCGAAAAAACCGGCTCCCGCGGAGCGGGCAAAAACAGCCTCAGCTCTCCGGGGGCGGTCGCCGCGGCCAATGGCAAAGCATTCATAGCCGACACCGGCAACGACAGAATACAGGTGGCCGGACCCGACGGCAAGTTTTTGTGGTTTTTCGGCAGCCGCGGCTCAGGCCCCGGCCAGTTGAGCAGGCCCGAAGGGATAGCCGCCGGCGCCGACGGCAGGATATACGTGGCTGACACCGGCAATGACAGGGTGCAGATATATACTCCTGAAGGAATCTTCCTTTACGGCTTCTCCGGGACAGCGCCCGGGGAAGTCTCCATGCGCCGGCCCGCAAGGGTTTCCGTTGACCCTTCGGACAACGTCTACGTCATGGACTCCGGCGGTTCAAGGATACTGAAGTTCGACCAGGGCGGCGGATTCATAAAGGAAATCCAGGCCCGGGCATCTGCCTTCTGCGTCGACGCCT
>JBDRGJ010000001.1:0-3378 GCA_043817835.1 bacterium | reverse complement strand
GGGATGATGGTCCGGATAGCGCCATATCTGCCTTAATTTAAGACCCAGAGAACGCAAAGTGTGCTCGAAGGATTCAGGCTCGCCTATTGCGGACAGGGCGACAGCCGGCCCTTTCAGTTCGTCCAGCTTGACCTTTCTGGCCCTGTTAAGGTCCAGAAAGAATTCGGGATGATGGATGCTTTCCAGAATACGCGCTTTAGGGTGCAGTTCCGTTATTCTGGCGCGCAGCAAGGCAAGGGCATCGGCCGGCACCTGGTCGCAGTGCGTTATCATGACCATGGATGCGCGGCGTATGCCGTGGACCGATTCCCGCAGCCGGCCCAGCGGCAGTATATAATCTCCGCCGAAAGGATTCCTGGCGTCCAGCAGCACTATGTCGGCGTCCCTCTTGAGGCGGAAGTGCTGGAAACCGTCGTCCATCAGCAGGACCTGACTGCCGAACTGGCTTACCGCTATGAGTCCGGCCCTGTACCTGTCCGGGGAGACCAGCACCGGAATGTTTAAGTCCCTGAGCGACTGGTAAAGCATCCAGGCCTCGTCCCCGCAATCGGTCCAGGACGGGGTCTGCCCGTCGCAGAGCACCTCCACCGGTCTTTTTTTGTCCGGGCGCCGGTAGCCGCGTGTGAGTATGGCGGTCCTGATACCGGCCTGGGACAACTTCAGGGCCGCCATCATGACCGCGCTTGTCTTTCCGGTCCCGCCGGTTGTGATATTGCCGAAGCATATCACACGCACCGGCAGCGCGAAGGACTTGAACACCCCGGCCGAATAAAGTTTCCTGCGCAGGGCTATGATGGCCAGATAGAAGACGGAAATAATTCCCAGAAGGACGGCGCCCGCCGGATTTTCACGTATTTTCCGCTGAAGTTTTTCAGGGTTCATTTTTTGTAAGCACTCAGGTTGTTTAGGCTGTTAGTCGTTGTAGATGGACTGCCTGCGGATGCATTCGCAGGACGCGGCCAAGTCGTCAGTAAGTCCGTGTCTCTGATTCTCTACCCTAACAGTCTAACTGCCTACAGCCTATCTACCTGAGTAGTTACCATTTTTTCAGCATTTCTTCTAGCGCTTTAAAAACTGTTTCCGGTCTGAGATTGCGCATGCACTCAAGGTCTTCAGGGCATTTGTTGAGGCCGCAGCCGAGACACTCCAGTCCTTCGGCCCTGACAGTCCTGTGCCGGGGATCACCGGGAGGGGTCCAGCTTCCCGGATTGCTGGAGCCGTAAATGCCCAGGGTCCGCACTCCCAGTGCGGTCGCCATGTGCCTGGGGCCGTTGCAGTTCGAGACCAGGAGTCTTACGCCGCTGATGAGCGCAGCCAGTTCGTCCAGGTCCGCAGTCTCCGGTGCCGCCCTGGCCAGCCCCCTGCGCAGCCCCGGCACAGCGCCAGGGGCTGCCTGCCCGACAGCCGGCAGGCGGGCAAGTGCGGCGGAGCCGACCGGCGGTTCCCCAAAGGGGGCCCTGTCCGCCAGAGGGGATATGTCCGCTGCTATTTTCTCGGCCAACCCCCGTTCGCCAGGCCCCCAGAATATAAGGATCTTTGCCCCCAGTTTTTCACAGGCAGCTTTTCCCAGTTCCGCATAGTATTCCGGCAGCCACTGCCGCGTGATTTTTCGTGAAGCCGGTGCAAAGCCGATCACCCGGTCGCCTTCCGCGAAGCCCAGCCTGCGGAAAACATCCGCGCAGTAATCCGATGCCCGGTCCGTCAGGCTGAGAAAGGGACGGATATGCGGACTGTTTTCAACTCCCAGGGTGCGGAGCCGGTCGATTTTTTTGAAAGCGGTATATTTGTCCTCGTCCTCATCTCTCCGGAATCTTACGTTGTAGACCCATCGCATGGAGGTGTATCCGGGACCTGCCCTGACCTTTGCGCCGCTGAGAGCAGCGATGAACGCGCTCCTTGGTGTGGAGAGAAAATCGATGACCCAGTCGTAACGCTCCCGCCTTACAGCGGAAATCCATCCAAGCGGGCTTTTTTCATCGTAAACAAGAACCTTGCGTATCCAGGGGTTCCTGCGAAGCAGCTGGTCTGACGGTCTTTCAGCCATAAAATCTATCCCGGCTCCCGGGAAATGCCTTTTGAGCACCTCAACCGCCGGCGTGGTGAGCAGGACGTCGCCTATCCTGCGCAGCTGGATTATCAGAATTTTGGCCGGCTCCGGCACAATCATTTTTTTCTCCCCGGCAGAACCGATCTGAAGGCTTCGGCTATCCGGAACGCATAGTGGCGCAGATAAAGCTCTTTCCACCACTTTTTTCGCCAGTTTCTTTCCTTCCCGCTCCATTTGAGCAGGGAAGTTTCGCAATATTCAGGTTTAAGCACGTCACTGTTCTTTTCAATGAAATACCTTTCCCTTCTGCCTTCCTTCGAATAATAATCCAGGAACCTGATTTTCCTTCTGAAAAGGGCGTACGAGCCCTGGCAGCCTGGATGCTCATGGCGGACCGGAAGGAACGCCACCTTGAGTTTTTTTCTCCTGAAGCAGAGCGCCCAGTCCTTGTCTTCAAGACCCATAAGGTAAGATTCATCAAAAAGGCAGCCGTTTTTAAGGTCGGACCGTCTGGCGAGAGAAAGCGTGGGGGACCAGTCGCATTCAGTGTATTCCGGCGGCGCTCCGCTTCCGCTGATTTCCGCCGGGAAACGGTCTATGTATTTCGGTTCGCTGCCCCCCACCATCCCCACATCCGGATGGGCGTCCAGGATGCCCCTGAGCTTTTCATACCAGCTTTTGTCCTGAAGCAGCAGGTCGTCGTGCATGAAAGCCACGTATGCGCCGGAAGAGAGCCTGAATCCTTCGTTGCAGGCCCTGGATATTCCGGAGTATTCCGGCGTCCGGACGATCCTCAGCCGCGGGATATGTCCCAGAAGTTTTTCAGCCGAGCCGGTTCCCCTGCTGTCGCCGTTGTAGACCACGATGAATTCGGCGTCAGCGCGGGTGCAGGAGACGAGGCTTTCGCAGGACTTCACGAAATATCCGTGATTGGCGAGGGTCGGTATTATTACGCTGAGTTCCATTTTCTTTATATGCAGCCGGCGTTACTGCCGGCTGCATATACTTTAAATAACTGTTCAAATCTCAAAACCTGGGTCTTCCCCTGGTAAGATGCAGGTAAAGGTCCAGGATGTTTTCATCCCCGCGTATGAAGAGGCGTTTGATGGCGCCGTTTTCGGGTTTCCAGGGCCATGGAGTCTTGCCCTGCCGGAAGCTGAAATCAAAAAGGTAGCCGGCTTCAAGCACGCTGCGCCTGATTTCCGGAGTAAACGCGCCCGCTCCGTAAGGATATGCGAAAGCCGTTATTTCCGTGCCCAGCCTGTCCTCAAGGCGTTTTTTTGATTCCCTAGCCTCCCATGCGGCCTGTTCGACCGGGATTTTTTTAAGGT